>NZ_ALVC01000447.1:0-2514 GCF_000293195.2 Sphingomonas sp. LH128 | reverse complement strand
ACCATCGCGGCGATGGTGGTCACGCCCGATTCGATCTGGCGCAGGATCTGCCGCTCGCGCTGGCGGCGGTGGCCGATCATCCCGCGCACGAGCTGGCGCGGCTTTGTCACTTCCGGGCCGTGGGCGGGGTAGTAGACCACGTCCTGCTCGCGCTCGTAGAGGCGGGCGAGGCTTTCCATGTAGGCGGTCATGTCGCCGTCGGGCGGGGAGACGACGCTGGTGGACCAGCCCATGACATGATCTCCGGTGAACAGCGCGCCGGATTCCTCCAGCGCGAAGCACAAGTGGTTGGAGGTATGGCCCGGCGTCGTCAACGCGCGCAGGGTCCAGCCATTCCCGGTCAGCGCCTCGCCGTCGGCCAGCACGCGGTCGGGGGCGTAATTCGCATCGAACGACGCGTCGGCGCGCGGGCCGTCGTCGCTCAGCACCAGCGGCGCGCAGCCGACGATCGGCGCGCCGGTCAGCGCGGCGAGGGGGGCAGCGGCGGGCGAGTGGTCGCGGTGGGTATGGGTGCAGCAGATCGCCACCACCTTGTCACCGCCGATCGCCGCCATCAGCGCGTCGAGATGCTCCGCCTCGTCCGGGCCGGGATCGATGACGGCCACTTCGCCATCGGCGCCTACCAGATACGTCTGGGTGCCGGTGAAAGTGAAGGGCGAGGGGTTGCGCGCCAGCACCCGGCGGACCAGCGGGCCGATGGTTTCGGCCACCGTGTAGGGCCGGTCGATCTCTGCAGCAGCGTTCATGGGCGCGATATGGGGTGGATGAAGCGCCGTGTCGACCTTGAGGGCGGTTATGGCACCGTTGAGTGCCGTCAGGTGCCGGTCGCAACCTCCGTCTCGATCCGTTCACGCAAGTGCTCGATCGCGCCGAAAGCCGCGGGTGTGGTCAGCCGCCAGAACTGGTCGAGGCGCAGCAGGCGGTCGTAGAACACCCGCGTCGCCTCGACGAGTCGGGCGGTGGCGGGCTCCAGCAGAAGGGCATGCGCAGGGTCCGACTGACGCATCGCGGGCGACAGGCGGCCATGGCGGCGTAGCTGCAAGTCACTGATCTCGCCGATGAAATAAGCGCGGTGGTTAAGTAGCCAGGCGATCGCGTGCATCATCCGCGTGGTGGTGCGCAGCCCTTCGCTGGAGAGGGCGACACGGCCGGGATCTCCGTCGATCCGCCCGGACAAGGTGAACGCCGCGCGCACCTCGTCGGACAGGACGAGCGCCTCGCAGTAGAGCGCCTCGACGATGCGCGGATTGATGGTCGCCGGTTTCGACATGGCCCTTCGTATTTCCTACCGGCGAATCGGCGGCAAGCGGGGGCGAATCGATAATCCCGCGCAAATATCGCGCTGTCCCTGAACGGCACGGCGGGAGGGTGAATGAAAGTTAATCCCGATCGTTAGGAAACAGGGTAAATCCTCCCTGTCGCGCAGCGATGGGGAGGGGGACCGCCGCGAAGCGGTGGTGGAGGGGAAGAAACCCCCTCCGTCAGTCGCTTCGCGACTGCCACCTCCCCATTCCTACGGAACAGGGAGGATTGCGCGATCACGCGATGATGTCGGGGATCAGGTAGTCCTCGATCTGCGCGATCTGGTCCTTGAGGCGCAGCTTGCGCTTCTTGAGTCGCGCGATCTGCAGCATGTCGCCGCCGCCACCCGCGTTCATCAAAGCATCGATCGCCGCGTCGAGGTCGCGATGTTCGACTTTCAGGATTTCGAGGCGCTTGCGCATTTCCTCTTCGGTCACGCCGGAATTCCTTAAAGTTTCAAGCCTGTGCACCGGCGGGACCGAATCCTGCCGAACGCATGATTCACGCAACTCACCGATATGAAGCAAGTGGGGTCTTCGCAAGGTCCTCCGATTGTGGTTCCTTGGTTTTTGCGCCGGCCCACCAGTGTCGAGTCGCCCGATCAGGTCGCTCGTCATGGCTCTTACGAGAGCACCGTTCGCACACAGTCGCAAGACAAGGGTCCGGCCCCTATAAGGAGGAACGTCCAATGGATAATTCGCACGTCAGCGCTCTGCAGCTCAAGCATGCCGGTATCGAACGGCAGATCCACGAGGAATTGAGCCGCCCGATCCCTGATGCCGCGGTCGTCCAGTCTCTCAAGAAGCGCAAGCTTCGCATCAAGGAGGAGATCGGGCGGTTCTGATCGCCGATCTCAGTCTTGTAGAGGGTCCTGAGCGCGGAGAATTCCACCGGACAACCGGGTAATTCCCGATATCACCCGCATAAGCTGAATCGAC
Organism: Sphingomonas sp. LH128; assembly: GCF_000293195.2. NCBI lineage: Bacteria > Pseudomonadati > Pseudomonadota > Alphaproteobacteria > Sphingomonadales > Sphingomonadaceae > Sphingomonas > Sphingomonas sp. LH128. The sequence continues at coordinate 274 of NZ_ALVC01000447.1, read as the reverse complement.
GGCATCCGCTGCGTTCCCAAAGCCATGACTTTGCGTTACGCCAGAAGAATGACCAGCGGAGCCGTCGAAGCAGCCCGAACCATTCTCACGAGCCTTCACGAGGTGATGGCCTCGCGCAGCAATGCGCAGACCAAACTCAACAACGTGGTGGAAGTGATAGGCGAGTGCCTCGATAGCGAGGTCTGCTCGATCTACTTGCTGCGCGAGGGAATGCTCGAACTCTTCGCCACGCGCGGTCTTGCGCAGGAGGCGGTCCACGTCACCCGCATGGCGG
>NZ_ALVC01000446.1:0-3048 GCF_000293195.2 Sphingomonas sp. LH128 | reverse complement strand
GCGGCGATGCGGCGGCGGGCCGAGGCGGTGCGGCCTCCGGTGCAGGCGGCGTGCTGGCGACAGGCGTGCCGGAGGGGGCGGCAGCGCAGGCGGAGAGGAGAAGGGCGGCGGCGAGAGCGCTCAGGCTCGACGTGGATACGGATCGCATGAGCGGGAGGTTAGCAGCTTGTTTCGGTGTGGCCAGCGGCGTTTTTGCCCACCCCTGTCCCCTCCCGCAGGCGGGAGGGGAATGCGAGATCAGCGGCTCCCCCCTCCCGCTTGCGGGAGGGGCAGCGAGACTTGGTCCGCAGGGCCTAGTCGCAGCGGGGTGGGCATGTCCGCCTATCACCCCCGCTTGAAGATCTGCCCCGAATCGAACAGCGAGATCCGCCACTCGCCATCGGCATCGCGGCGGCATTCCATCTTCACGTCGGCGACCGCGAGCGGGTCGCAGTATGTGTCGAAAGGCCCGTCGCCCAGCGCCGCGAAGAACACCAGCAGGTAGCCGACTTTCGCATGGTCCTCGCCCTCGAAACCGACCCGCAGCGAGGTGATGATATGCCGCATGGTCATGAGGCCCGCGCCCGCCTTCATGGTCTCGGCGCGGCCCTTGTAGAACGCCTCGACCGCCGCCAGCCCCTCGCGCCACTGGCCGCCGACGTTGTAGCGGACATCCTCGGCGAGGCAGTCGGTCTCGCGCATCTTCAGGCCGTTGTGGATGTCGAGTTCGTCGCCCCACTCGTAGATCACCTGCTTGATCGCGAGGACGTCTGCCGCCTGCTGGGGTGTGAATTTCGCCATTGAGCCTCTTCCCGTGGGGTTATCGCGCGAAGGCTAGGGCAGGGCTTCGGGCGGGGCTAGCGGATGCCATGCATTACCGCCCCGGCGAAGGCCGCATGGATATCGCCGCCCCATATTCGTCATTGCGAGCGTAGCGAAGCAATCCAGAGCAGTTTGAGAATGCCCTGGATTGCTTCGCTACGCTCGCAATGACGATCGGAGGGAGCGAAACGCCCTCTGGCAAATCGGCAGCGGGCACCCATCTTTGCCTCGGCAGCCGGCTCCGGCCTGCTCCTGTTGCGCCCGATCAACGACTTCGGGCATTTCACCGAATAAGGAAAAATTCGGGCGCCCAGCCCTTGTGTTGCATATAAGCAACACCATATGAGCGGGATCAGGAGGCACATTCCACAATGAATCTCGAAAAGTTCACTGACCGCGCAAAGGGGTTTCTCCAGGCCGCGCAGACCGTCGCGATCCGCCTGAACCACCAGCGCATCGCGCCCGAGCATATCCTCAAGGCCCTGCTCGACGATCCCGAAGGCATGGCCGCCGGGCTCATCAAGCGCGCCGGTGGCAACCCAGTGTTTGCGACGCAGGAACTCGACAAGGCGCTGGCGAAAATCCCCGCCGTTTCGGGCAGCGGGGCGGCCGGTTCGCCGGGTCTGGACAACGATGCCGTGCGCGTCCTCGACGCCGCCGAGCAGGCTGCGACCAAGGCGGGCGACAGCTTCGTCACCGTTGAGCGGCTGCTGCTGGGCCTCGTTCTGGCGACGACCACGGCGGCGGGTCAGGCGCTCAAGGCGGGTAATGTCACGGCGCAGGCGCTCGAAGCCGCGATCACCGAACTGCGCGGCGGCCGCACCGCCGACAGCGCGGGCGCGGAGAACGCCTACGACGCGATGAAGAAGTACGCCCGCGATCTCACGCAGGCGGCGAAGGACGGCAAGCTCGACCCGGTCATCGGCCGCGACGAGGAGATCCGCCGCACCATCCAGATCCTCGCGCGGCGCACCAAGAACAACCCCGTGCTGATCGGTGACCCCGGCGTCGGCAAGACCGCCATCGCCGAAGGGCTCGCGCTGCGCATCGCCAACGGCGACGTGCCCGACAGCCTCAAGGACCGCAGTCTGATGTCGCTCGACATGGGCTCGCTGATCGCGGGCGCCAAGTACCGCGGCGAGTTCGAGGAGCGCCTGAAGGCCGTACTCGACGAGGTGAAGGGCGCGGACGGTCAGATCATCCTGTTCATCGACGAGATGCACACGCTGATCGGCGCGGGCGCGTCGGAAGGCTCGATGGACGCGGGCAACCTGCTCAAGCCGGCGCTGGCGCGGGGCGAACTGCACTGCATCGGCGCGACCACGCTCGACGAGTACCAGAAGTACGTCGAGAAGGACGCCGCCCTGCAGCGCCGGTTCCAGCCCGTGTTCGTGGGCGAGCCGACGGTCGAGGACACGATCTCGATCCTGCGCGGGCTCAAGGAAAAGTACGAGCTGCACCACGGCGTGCGCATCACCGACGGCGCGATCGTGGCGGCGGCGACGCTGTCCAACCGCTACATCACCAACCGCTTCCTGCCGGACAAGGCGATCGACCTCATGGACGAGGCCGCCAGCCGCATCCGCATGGAAGTGGAAAGCAAGCCCGAGGAGATCGAGAAGCTCGACCGCCGCATCGTCCAGCTCAAGATCGAGGAAATGGCGCTCGGCAAGGAGAGCGATTCCGCGTCGAAGGACCGGCTTGCCGCGCTGCGCGTGGAACTCAGCAACCTCGAACAGCAGTCGAGCGAACTGACCACCCGCTGGCAGAACGAGCGCGACAAGATCGCGGCGGAAGGCAAGCTCAAGGAACAGCTCGACGCCGCGCGCATCGAACTGGAGCAGGCCCAGCGTGGCGGCGACTATGCCAAAGCGGGCGAGTTGTCCTACTCGACGATCCCCGCGCTAGAGGCGAAGCTGGCGGAGGCGCAGGCCACCGCCGGGAACGCCTTGCTGCGCGAGGAAGTGACCGAGGACGACATCGCCGGTGTCGTCAGCCGCTGGACCGGGGTTCCGGTCGACCGCATGCTGGAAGGCGAGCGCGAGAAGCTCCTCAAGATGGAGCAGATCATCGGCGGCCGCGTGATCGGCCAGACCGATGCCGTCGCCGCCGTCTCCAAGGCGGTGCGGCGCGCGCGCGCGGGCCTGCAGGACCCGAACCGGCCGCTCGGCTCGTTCCTGTTCCTCGGCCCCACGGGCGTCGGCAAGACCGAGTTGACCAAGGCGCTGGCGGGCTTCCTGTTCGACG
>NZ_ALVC01000445.1:0-966 GCF_000293195.2 Sphingomonas sp. LH128 | reverse complement strand
GCAAGGTCTGACAGAAGAGTCCTGAAGTGGATTCCCGAAGTTTGCCGGTTGTGCGATGAGGGTGGATGCGCAGCGGTATCTCAATCAGCCTTTCCCCATGCGACCGAGACCGGCTCGATCGGATCATCAAGGACCGCAAATCGGCGCAGAAGCATTCATGGCGCGCCGAGATCGTGGTCCTGACGAGCGAGGGTGTCGGCACCAACGAGATCATGCGGCGAACTGGGACTTCGAAGACCTGCGTATGGCGATGGCAAGAGCGCTTCATGCAAGAAGGAGTCGAAGGACTGCTTCGCGACAAGACCCGTCCGTCGCGGATCCCGCCCCTGGCTCCCGAGGTGACCGACCGGGTCGTTGCTCGGACGCTCGAAGATCCGCCCGGCGAGACCACCCATTGGACGGCGCTGATGATGGCGAGCGAGGTTGGGATCAGCGTCAGTTCGGTGCAGCGGATCTGGCGATCTCATGGCCTGCAACCCCACCGCGTTCGCCAATTCAAGCTATCGAATGATCCGAAGTTTGTCGAAAAGCTTCGCGATGTCGTCGGGCTATATGTCTCGCCGCCCGCGCACGCGATCGTGCTGTCATTCGACGAAAAAAGCCAAATCCAAGCGCTCGATCGCTCGCAGCCTGGCCTCCCGCTCAAGAAGGGACGGGCCGGAACCATGACCCACGATTACAAGCGCAATGGCACAACCACGCTCTTTGCTGCGCTCAACGTGCTCGATGGCACCGTAATCGGCCGCAACATGCAGCGGCACCGTCATCAGGAATTCATCCGTTTTCTGAACCTGATCGAAGCACAGGTGCCCGCAGGAAAGGCGATCCACGTCATCCTCGATAACTACGCTGCCCACAAGCATCCCAAAGTGCGCGAGTGGCTCGGCCGGCACCCGCGCTTTACCTTCCACTTTACGCCAACCTCATGCTCATGGCTGAATGCCGTTGAGGGCTTCTTCGCCAAGC
>NZ_ALVC01000444.1:0-1027 GCF_000293195.2 Sphingomonas sp. LH128 | reverse complement strand
GCAAAAAGAAAGGGCCGGTCCGAAGACCAGCCCTGTAGAAGTTTTGGGAGAGGATGCCTGAAAGGCGAGTTCCTTATGTTCGGAATCGCGCTTTGCTGCAAATGCGAAAAGATTGAGCAAAGTTGCAAGGAATGCAACTTGAAGCGTGTACGTGGGAAACCGTGGTTTTGTGCGGTTGCGCGTCAGATCGGCCAGATTGCGCGATAATAGGCGGAATCCCAGAACATCCATTCGAAGCGCGTTGCATTGCGGAACGCGGTGACCATGGCTGCGCGCGTCGCGGCCGTGGCGTTTTGCGCGGCTTCATCGACAAGGGCGCGGACGCGGTCGGTCGCTTCGCCGAACGCGGGCGCGGCGTACGTGTCGATCCAGGCGGCATAGGGATTGGGCGAGGCGGCGCGCGGCTTCACGTCGCAGCCGACCTCCCAGTAGACCCAGAAGCACGGGAGGATGCCCGCGATCAGTTCCTCGTAGCTGCGCGTCGCGGCGAGTGCGGACAGGTAGCTGGTGTAGCCGAGGCATGCGGGCGTCGGCTCGCTGGCCGCCGCGATCTCGGCGGTGACGCCGAACTGGGCGAAGAATGCCTGGTGCAACGCTTCCTCGACCTGCACGGCGACTTTGGCTCCGTCGGAGAATTCGAGACGGCCGCTCGCGGTCGGTGCGCGCGCCGCGGCGAGAGCGAGGGCGCGGGAATACTCGGCGAGGTAGAGGCTGTCCTGCACGATGTAATGCCGGAAACTTTCGGGCGCGAGCGTTCCGGCGGCCAGTTCGTTCAGGAAGGGGTGATCGAGGATCGCCCGGCGCAGCGGTGCGACGTCTTCCCAGACCGTTTGGCAAAAGCTCATGCGCGAAGTTCCCTCGGATGCGAAAGTCGGGCGCGCTTAAAGCAGGATCAATTGCGAATGACCATCTTCGTCGCTGCGATCGCAATGACGAAAGTGCCGGGGGACCATGCCTCTCGGCGCGGAACGCAGGCAAAAAGAAAGGGCCGGTCCGAAGACCAGCCCTGTAGAAGTTTTGGGAGAGG
>NZ_ALVC01000443.1:0-30928 GCF_000293195.2 Sphingomonas sp. LH128 | reverse complement strand
GCATATTGTTGAAGTCGTGAGCCAGACCGCCGGTGAGCTGACCTACGGCTTCCATTTTCTGAGAATGCCGAAGCTGTTCTTCCGTCATCATCAGGCTGGTGGTGCGCTCTTCGACCTGCTGCTCGAGCGATTGGGTGAGAGCGGCCAGGTCATGCTCGGCCCGCCGCCTTTCAGTTGCGCTTCGAGTACGGGCAGCAATCTCCTGCATGAAAATCACTTCGTCAGCGGACCAGGTGCGCGGAGTGCCATTGTTCACGTAGATCAGAGCAACAAACGCACCGTTCTCATGCAACGGCATATTGATGAAAGAATGGGCGGTGATACTCTTCAGGACGTCGGCCTGGTCCCGCGTGCGCACATCGACATCGGCATCGGTGCACAGCACCGTCTCTCCGCGTTTCAGGTCTTCGATGTAGGTGCCATGCTCACGAAAATGCAATGTCCCGGCGATGGTTGTCACACCCGGCGCGTTCCAGTCACGCTCGACCGTTATCGTCTCAGCAACTGGATCAATCGTGCCGTATCCGGCTCGGCTGACACCAAGTGTGGTCCCGAGAATTTCGGACGCCGCGAACGCAATGTCCGCAGGGCTGTCCATCTCGCGCAGCACGTCCGTCAGGTGGAGTAGTGCTGCTTGGCGAGCCTCTGCCCCCCGGCGGTCGGTAATGTCGAAACTTACGCCCGGAAAGTGCTTGGTGATCCCGTCGGGAGCAAGGCTGCAATGCCCTTCGGCCGCAACCCATCTAATCGATCCATCCGGCTGGGTCAGCCGATATTCGCAGGCAAAGGGCCCGAGCTCTTCCGCGGCCTTTTCGATTCTGGCTGTCAATCCGGGGAGATCATCCGGATGAACCCTTGCGAAGAACTCTTCAAGTCGCGCGCCGCGCGCGGCGCGCTCCACGTCCACACCGTAGAGCGTAGCCAACCGCGCGTCCGACACGATGAGATCATCGCCGACGTTCCAGTCCCACGTTCCAACTGACCGGGAAGCGACCAACATCGCATCACTTCTACGCTGCAACATGCGCAGTTCGATCTGGGCGATCGCCTGGGCCGCCAGTGCGATCAATGTCTGGCGCTGAACTTCGTTCAAGCCCTCAGGTCTTGGGACGGTATCGATGACACAGAGCGAACCAAGCGGCAGGCCATCCGGCGTGAGGAGTGGGACGCCGGCGTAATAGCGGATGTGGGGTTCACCGGTGACCAGTGAAAAATTTGCGGTTCTACGATCGGCGGCAAGGTCTCGTATCTCGAAAAGGCCCGGTCCCTGGATGGCCAGCGCGCACACGGATGTGTCGATCGACGTCTCAAGCGTAGTGACGCCAAACCTGGCCTTGAACCATTGCCGGTGCCTGTCGACCAGACTGACAAGCGCAATTGGGGTGCCGCATGCGTTCTTTGCAAGCCAAGCGATATCGTCGAACGCGCGCTCCGGCGGTGTGTCGAGGATATCGGCCTGCAAGAGGCTTTCGAGCCGCTCCGATTCTGTCCAGGCCCGAGCGGGAGTGTCAGAACCAGATTTCATCGCGCCGGCCTGTCAGGCGAAATTGATGCCAAGGTGATCTACCATCTCTCTGCGAAAGCGATTTGCGGGGCACAACTTCCGCGCATTGTCACCGAACGCTTTAGGGGATTTGATGTTTCCCCAACATCTTAGTTCTGCGCGCCAAATGCCGTGATGCGTTCGGCGCCAGACCGCGTCGGAGATCACCGCAGCCTTGCACCTTCCCGCTCGCCAAGCAGACGCCAGATCGGAAGGGGATCAGGCGTCGCGCCTTTTGGGGGTATGTGCTCACCCGCAAAAAGCGCGCGCCTGCCGTTTGACATTGATTTCCTCGCGCCTGGAAGTGGGCATCGATTTACGAATGGGTCTGAAAGTCCGTCTGAGAGTGTTCATGGATTGACAATTCTGCGGAGCATGAGACTGCCTAGAGCGACATGGATCATGGCCTCCGGGACGTCGATCCGCTGCTCGTCGCCGCGGACGAGCCGTTTCCACCGGGTCATCCGACCGAAAGTGCGCTGGACGAGACACATGGGCTGGATCATCGCATTTTTCGTTGGCGGCATCGCAGGCTGGCTGGCTAGCATGGTGATGAAGCGGGATGCATCGATAGGCCCCTTCCTCAATATCGTCGTGGGCTGTGCCGGCTCGATTATCGGCAATGCGCTTTCAGGGCCGTTGCGGGGCATTCGTGGCAGTGTGGGCAGGAATTTTCGCTTACAGATCTGATTATCCCCTTCGTTGGCGCGGTCATCCTTCTTTCAATCGTCAATTTCTTCCACCGCAACCGCGCGCTGAGCGAATTTTCAAGTCGTGGATTGCGCCGCCCCTCAATTTCGGACGGGCGGCGTTTTGCCGTCCAGATATCGCCAACCCTTGCTTCCGTCGCACAGATATGCGTTCAGCCGAGTGCATGGTTGAAACTTAAAAGCCGGACGGCGCTTTGTGCAAGAGCCATCTTCTCGCCGTTTCGGTGAGTATATGGCGCTTCACCGGAGCCTGATTTATGTTAATTCGCGGCGGATATGAGATTGGTCTTAAAGTAGAGGCTTCAACGCCTTTGGTGGCGATGCTCAACGTTCGTCCGGAAAGATTTCAGGACTTGCGATCACCTCACGCGATCATGAACGATCGCGGCATTCCGATGCAACATTACCATGATGCTTTCGGAAGTTTTTGCACGCGCCTCACTCTGCCGAGCGGGACCACCACGATTTCCTGCAACTTTCTGATGCACGACTCTGGGCTGGCCGACATCGAGTGTCCTGATGCTGTGCAGCATGAGGTGGCCGATCTGCCGCACGAAGTGCTCCAGTATCTATTGGGAAGCCGGTATTGCGAGACAGACCATCTCTCCAATATCGCCTGGGGATTGTTCGGACACATACCCGCGGGGTGGCAGCGGGTAAGGGCCATCGTCGATTTTGTTCATCGCCACCTGACGTACGGCTACGAGCACGCCCGCGCGACGCGAACGGCGTACGAAGCGTACAACGAGCGCGTCGGCGTATGCCGTGACTTCGCCCATCTGGCCGTGGCTCTATGCCGGTGCATGAACATACCGGCACGCTATTGCAGCGGATACCTTGGTGATATCGGTGTGGAGCCACTCGACGTTCCGATGGATTTTCATGCGTGGTTCGAAGCTTATCTGGGCGGCACATGGCACAGCTTCGACGCGCGTCACCAAGTTCCGAGGATCGGGCGGATACTTATGGCATGTGGCCGCGATGCGGCGGATACGGCGCTGACCACGGCCTTTGGCCCGCTGCAGCTTGTCAGTTTTCGCGTGCTAACAGAAGAAGTCAACGTGGCCGGAACACAGACTTCGAACTCCCTAGCATTCGCGGCGTGAAGCTTGCTCTTCGGCCAGCCTGGCCGCCGCAATAAGGCTTTGGCCGGTTTTTACTGCAGCATTGACGGTCATCGTGACGGCCATGCCGTTGGGGCCGTCCAGAATGACGACCCCGTTCTCGGCACTTGCAACGCCGGGATCGTCTCTTGGCTGGGGCGGGTTCGGCTGTATCGTCATGACGGGTGCTCTAGATGAGAGGGCAGGACGGGGTCGGGATCTTCCAGATAGAGGTAATCCGGATCAAACTGGCCACGTGCGACAAGGCGCTTGGCGTCCAGGATTTCGACGAGCGAAGAGCGGAAGATGCAGACTTTCTCTTCGCGCAGCTGGCGCATGACCCTGTTCACATGAACGTTGGTCAGGCCGCATATTTCGGCGATATCACTCTGGGTCAGCGGCAGGGCAAACCGGCGGCCGTCGCTCAGCCCGGCCGAAAACAGCCGAGCGTTGGTCTCGCACAGAAAATGCGCGACCCTTCCCATTGCATCCATGCGCCCGAGGCGGAACAGCCAGGCGCGGTGGATCGCAGCATCGATAAGTGTGGAGAACCATAGTTTGCGGCCCAGTTGCGGCTGCTCCTCGATGATCGCATCGAGCTGTTCATGGCGTACGATCGCCACTGTGGCGGCAGTCATTGTTGCCACGTCATGGTCGAGTGTCTGGAGCGGGTAGGCGTGCAGATCGACAAAGTCGCCTGGCACATGGATTGCCACCAGCTGGCGTAGTCCGTTGCGATCGTCGATGTACCGTGACAGAAAACCGTCAACCAGCAGAGTGCTTTCGTGCAGTGCGGTTCCCGCGCGGATGATGATCTGGCGAGCCTCCAGCGTCCTCACTTCCTCTATCGCCCCTTCGAGGCAGAGGCGTTCGTTGGCGCTGAGACTGGCTCCGCGCTTGTATCTGAGAAAGCGATCAGTAAACATCGATGCCTTTTCAATGCTGATGGTGTGGTCCGGCGCACACGCGCATGATCTGAACTGCTGCTGGCAGGGAAGTGTTGCGCGCATCTGCGATAAATCGTCTTGACGCAGGTTAATTTACGATTTTCGGAAGCAACTGGGAGTGACGTTCCGGGTTGGATGGCCAGATCAATCCCCGAGGAATGACCATGGCCAAGACCCCCAGCAAGACGCAGTCCAAGTCTTCCAAGCCGGTGACGGCAGCCGACCTGGCCGGGGTGGATATCGGCGGGGAGTCACTCCAAAAAGCGGACCCTGTTCCGGCGGATGCGGACATCGCATTTGCGTACAGCGAGCCGCAGGGCGCTGGCGGAGAGACCCGGCAGGTCGCAGGCGGCGAGGTGCCGACGATGACCACCCAGCAAGGCATTCCGGTTGCTGATGACCAGAACAGTCTCAAGCAGGGCGCGCGCGGGCCCACGCTGCTGGAAGACTTTCACTTCCGCGAGAAGATGTTCCACTTCGACCACGAACGCATTCCCGAGCGCGTCGTCCATGCGCGGGGCTATGCGGCGCACGGATATTTCGAACTCACTGACAGTCTTGCTGACGTCAGCCGCGCCGACATTTTCCAGCGCGTCGGCGAGCGGACGCCGGCTTTCGTGCGTTTTTCGACCGTGGCGGGCTCGAAAGGCTCGGTCGATCTCGCGCGCGATGTGCGGGGGTTCGCGGTCAAGCTCTACACCCAGGAGGGTAACTGGGATCTGGTCGGCAACAACATCCCCGTTTTCTTCATCCAGGACGCGATGAAGTTTCCCGACCTCATCCACGCCGCCAAACCCGAACCGGACCGTGCATTTCCGCAAGCGCAGACGGCGCACGACAATTTCTGGGACTTCATCTCGCTGACGCCCGAGAGCTTCCACATGGTCATGTGGGCCATGTCGGACCGCGCGATCCCGCGCTCTTTCCGCACGATGGAGGGCTTTGGCGTTCACACGTTCCGCCTCATCGACGCCAAAGGCAAATCGACGTTCGTGAAGTTCCACTGGAAGCCCAAGCAGGGGCTGCAGTCGGTAGTGTGGAACGAGGCGGTGAAGATCAACGGCGCCGATCCCGATTTTCATCGCCGCGACTTGTGGGACGCCATCAATTCGGGCGATTACCCGGAATGGGAGCTCGGCGTCCAGCTGTTCGACGATGCCTTCGCCGACAGCTTCGACTTCGACGTTCTCGACGCGACCAAGCTGATCCCCGAGGAACTGGTGCCGGTCCGGGTGGTCGGGCGCCTCGTGCTGGACCGGGTGGTCGACAATTTCTTCGCCGAGACCGAGCAGGTCGCGTTCTGTACGCAAAACGTGCCGCCGGGTATCGATTTCTCAAACGATCCGCTGCTCCAGGGGCGCAATTTCTCGTACCTCGATACCCAGATCAAGCGGCTTGGCGGGCCAAACTTCACGCATATCCCCATCAACGCGCCCAAATGCCCGATGCACCATTTCCAGCAGGACGGGCATATGGCGATGCATAACCCAAAGGGCCGCGCGAACTACGAACCAAACAGCTGGGGCCCGACCCATGGCGGCCCGCGCGAAGACCCGGCACGCGGGTTCACAAGCTTTGCGCAGGAGGCGGAAGGGCCCAAGCAGCGGGTACGTTCGGAAACTTTCGCCGACCATTACAGCCAGGCGCGTCAGTTCTTCGTGTCGCAGACGCCGATCGAGCAGAAGCACATCGGCGACGCGCTCGTCTTCGAATTGTCGAAGGTGGAACGCCCCGACATCCGCTCACGCACGGTTTCGCATTTGCTGAACATCGATGGCGGTCTGGCGCAAACCGTCGCGGAGGGTCTCGGCCTGCCCTTGCCGGATGCTGCGGCAGCAGCGCGTGAGCCGCTCGTGGACCTGCCGCCGTCGGACAAGCTGAGCATTCTCAAGAACGGTCCAGATAGCTTCAAGGGGCGCAAGCTCGGCATTCTTCTGAGTGACGGCGCCGATGCCGCCGTGTTCAAGGCGCTGGTAAAGGCGGTGGACAAGGAAAAGGCGGTCTATGAGGTTATTGCGCCCAGGATCGCCGGTGTGACGCTGTCAGATGGTTCGAGCGTTGCGGCGAAGCAGAAAATCGACGGCGGACCATCGGTCCTTTTCGATGCCGTGGCGGTCGTGGTGTCGCAAGAAGGCGCGGCCCTTCTTGCAGGCGATGCCGCTGCGAAGGACTTCGTTACCGATGCTTTCGCCCACTGCAAGTTCATCGGCTTCAGCGCGGAGGCGCAGGCCATCTTCGCCAAAGCCGGGATCGCCGAGGATCTCGACGAGGCCTGCAAACCGCTCGGCAACGCGAAGGACGCCGCCGGATTCGTCGAGGCGTGCCGCGCATTGCGATACTGGCCCCGAGAACTGGAGGTAGACCTGGATGCACGGCCCGCAGCCTGATCTCGCACTGTACGAGGCCGGGGGCCAGGCACGAAACCCAGGAGGCGACGTCATGCCGCTTCCCGTTTCGTCCGGCGGGTCGGGCTCCTTGCGTATCGGCATCATTTCACATCTCAAGTACCCGATTGCCGAGCCGTTTGCCGGCGGACTGGAAATGCACACGCATCTCCTCGCCCGAGCATTGCGGGATCGCGGCCACGCCGTGACAGTCTTCGCCTCGTCCCGGTCCGACGCAGCGCTCGGGCTGGAGGCCGTGTGCGACGCGACGGCACTGGACGAGGTCGGAACGGCGGAGGCGCACGATGTCGCCTTTTTCAAGGAGCATCACGCTTATCTCACGCTGATGAACACCCTGCGGCATCGCGACTTCGACGTGATCCACAACAATTCCCTGCATTACCTGCCGGTGTCGCTGGCGGACACTTTACCGATGCCGATGGTGACGACATTCCACACGCCGCCGTTCTGCTGGCTGGAAAGCGGCGTGCGCATGTGCTCGGCGGCCAATCACACTTTCGTCGCTGTCTCGCGCTCTGTCGCCCGTTTGTGGGATCACGTCGCCCCAAGCGATCAGGTTATCCTGAACGGGATCGACCTTGAGAAATTCGGTTTCAGTCCGCAGCCCGACCCTGAGCCCTATCTGGTCTGGTACGGGCGGATTGTCCCCGAAAAGGGTCTGCACTTCGCCATCGAAGCCGCGCGATCGATCGGGGTGCGGCTGCGCGTCGCCGGGCCGATCCTGGATCAGGTGTATTTCGACGGCATGATCAAGCCGCATCTCGGCGACCGCGTCGTTCATGTCGGGCATCTGGATCACCTGGCGCTGGCGCGTTTCGTCGGCGGTGCAAGGGCCTTCCTGTGCACTCCCACCTGGGACGAACCATACGGCCTCGTCGTCGCCGAGGCGCTTGCATGCGGGGTGCCGGTCGCCGCCTTCGCCCGCGGTGCAATTCCGGAAATTCTCGACGAGAGCTGCGGCGTACTGGCAACGCCCGATGACGTTGCATCGCTCGCGGCTGCGGTGCGAGGAGCAATCCGGCTCAGCCGCTACGATTGTCGCAGACGTGCCGAACAAACCTGCGATGCCCGGCGAATGATCGAGAGCTACGAAGCGTTGTACAATCGCCGGATCGCGATGCACGCTGAGAGCGAATTTTGCGAGGTCCCGCTCTTACATGCTTGACGGCGAACCGACAAATCCGCTGGCTGCGGCGTGCGACTTTTGCGTGTGCGTTCCGGCTCGCGACGAGGAAGAGCGCCTTCCGGTGCTGCTCGCGGCACTTGCGCGGCAGACGCTGCCAGGCGTCATCCGGGTGGTCATCGCGCTCAACAACACCACCGACGCGAGCTTCGCTGTCGTCGCCGAGGCCCGCGCCGCGTTCAAGGGGCGATTGCATGTCCATGTCGAAGACGTGACGTTTCCGCCCGGCCTTGCCCATGCGGGATCTGCGCGCCGCCTGGCAATGGATACTGGGTTGTCGCTTCTGGCAGGTTCAGCGCAGGGCATTCTGGTCAGCACCGATGCCGATACGTGCCCGCCCGCCTGCTGGCTCGAAAACATCGCTGCGGCCTTTGGCCGCGGTGCGGATCTGGTTGGCGGACGCATCGAGATTGACCGGGCTGAGCCTTTGCCACCTGAAGTTGCGCTCCTGCGCCATGCCTGGGACAGGTACTGGAACGCGGTGCGTGCCATCGAAGACGAGGTTGATCCCCTCCCCTGGAACCCGCCGCCGCGTCATGGCGATCATACTGGCGCATCATTGGCGATCCGCGCGCAGCTTTATCGCGAGTGCGGCGGGGTACCGCTGCTATCGACCGGAGAAGATCGCGCCCTCGTCGCCGCTGCCGTTACCCACGGTGGCCGTCTAGCCCATCCCGCGAATGTCTACACCTTCGTCTCCCCGCGCCGTAACGGGCGGGCCGAAGGCGGGATGGCCCGCGCCATGCAGGAACTTTTCGAACTGGCGGCCACGCAGGATGCCCCGGCCGCACCAAGCTACGAGCAGTGGCGCGAACGAGCGCTCTGGCGCCGCGGGATGCGGTCGCTGCCAGACGGACATGCACGGATACCGCGGGAAGAGATGCTGCTTGCGCCCATGCGCCGTGACATGAAACTGGAGATTGGACGGTGATCGACCGCCCGATCGGCTATTACGTTCACCATCATGGCGCAGGCCATCGCGCGCGCGCACAGGCAATTGCTGCCGCCAGCGAACGCCGTATCGTCCTGCTCGGCACTGGCCTTGGCGAAGACGGGATCGATCTTGCCGATGATCGGCCGGCTTCGGGACTGTTCGATGGTTTTGACGGCGCCTCCTCACGCCCCGATGCGCTGCATTATGCTCCGCTCGATCACGAGGGGGTGCGCAGCCGCGTCGCTCGCATCACTGGCTGGATTGCCCAGGCGCGCCCTGCGATGATGGTCATCGATGTCTCTGCCGAAGTGGCGATGCTGGCTCGGCTGGCCTCGGTGCCGACGATCTGCGTACGGCTTAGCGGAAACAGGGACGATCCGGCGCACCTCGAGACGTTTCGCGCCGCATCGGGGCTGCTGGCCCCGTTTCACCCCGCCTGCGAATCCGCTGCGACGCCCGAATGGGTACGGGCAAAGACGCTTTACCTGCCAGGCATAGCTCAGGCACCGGCGGAGGCAGCACCGCTGGAAAAGGTTGTCCTCGTGGTCTTCGGCCAGGGCGGACCGACAGGTGATGGGGACAAACTTGCCAAGGCGGCCCGCGCGTGACCGGGTTGGCGATGGCGCGTGATCGGCCCCGCTGCGGTGCCTCCGCAGCCACCCGGCAATCTGGAATTTGCGGGATGGGTCGCGTCACCAGAGGCCGAGATCGCGCGCGCTGCAGTCGTCATTGGTGCAGGCGGCAACGGTCTGGTCGGGGCGGTGATGGCGGCCGACCGGCCTTTCGTGTGCATACCCGAGGATCGTCCCTACGCTGAGCAGCATGCCACTGGCCATGGCCTTAAGGCGCTGGGCGCCGCGATCGTGCTGCCGGAATGGCCCTCTGCATGTTTCTGGGGGCGTATTCTCGATGATGCCGTGTCCATGTCCGGCGAAGGCAGGCGACGTTTGCGCGATCCGATGGCTGCCGAGAAGGCGGCGCAGTGGCTGGCTCAGCACGCCTCGCGTTCCCTTTCGCTGGCGGCACCGGGGCGATGAACAGCTTAAACTCGTCACCCGGCATCGCCGCGGATCCGGTTGGATGTGCGCGGGCGATCGCCGATCGGCTGGCCGATCTCGGCGCGCGGTATGATGCCGCGCCGGTCTTCCCTCTTGAAAGCATGCGCTGTCTCGCGGCCGCGGGGCTGCATAGGCACTTTGCGCCGGCCGCGAGCGGCGGCACGGTCTTCGCGGATACGCGGGAGCGATATCGCATCCTTATGGACGTCCTTCGCATCGCCGGGCGGGCCGACCTTAGTGTCGGGCGATTGCTCGAAGGGCATGTGAACGCGCTATTGCTATTCGAGTGGTACGGATCGGCGGAGCAGAACCGGCAGCTTGGGCGCGTGCTCGATGCCGGAGGCTTTTACGGCGTTTGGGCCACGGAACCGGCACCGGGTGTCTCGATCGAACTGGCAGACGGCGATCAGATGAGTCTGGAGGGGGTAAAGAGCTTCGCGAGCGGCGCAGGTGGGCTCGCGCATGCGATCATCACCGCGAGGCTGCCCGAGGGAGGCCGGCGAATGGTCGTCGTGGAAGGCGACGAAGCGGATCGTGCCGACCTCTCCGGCTGGCGCGTGCGCGGCATGCGAGCGACCAATAGCGGGATATATGACCTTACGGGATTACGATTAAAGGATGCCGACTTGCTTGGCCGTCCCGGCGACTACGATTGCGAGCCGCGCTTCACGACCGGAGCCTGGCGCTTCGCCGCCGTGCAGCTTGGCGGCATCGAGGCGCTGCTGACCGAGATCCGGCAGACCATGTCGGACGCAGCTCGTTCTGATCCCTTGCAACGCGCCAAGTTTGCCGATTGCGTCGTCGCCGCGCGTACCGCTTATCTATGGGTCCGCGAGTGCGCGATGCGCGCCGCGAGTGACGACGTAGATGGGCCCGCCTTCGCGCGCCTGACGCGCGGCGTTGTCGAGCGCGCAGGGCTGGATGTCATGGAGCTGGCCGCACGAATCGTTGGAACGCGAAGTGCCATGGACGGCCAGCGTATCGACAAGATCACCCGCGACTTGTCGCTTTACCTGCGTCAGGCCGGGCCCGACTATGCCCGCGATCAGGCGGCTTTGACGTGGCTCGATCACGACGCCTGGGGCGAGCAGGACGTGTTGTGGTGACGGCCAGCCTTGCTGATCGTCCCTGGCGGTCGCTGCGCTGGCTGGTGCTGGCGCCGCATGCTGACGATGAAACGCTTGGAGCCGGCGCTCTTATCGCGCAGGCAGAAGCGGCCGGGCACTTCGCGGCCCTCGTCTATCTCACTGACGGTTCGGGCTCGCACGCAGCGGCGGCGGGGGGCGCGCAGCGACTGATCTGCGTCCGAAGGCGCGAGGGCGCCGGCGCGCTATCGCGGCTGACGGGCAGTCGACGGTATCGCCCATTCCATCTGGGCTGGAAGGATGCGGCCCCCGCTGCTCCGGGCAGTTCAAAATTCGATCGTTCGGTCATGACCCTGGCATCGTTTTGCGTGCGGCTTCGGGTCGATGCGATCGCGGTTACCGCCAGGCATGAACCCCACTGCGATCACGCTGCGGCGGCTGAACTCGCCTACGCGGTGAAGGGCCGGGCAAAGCGGCGCATCGTCGTGGCTGAATATTGCGTCTGGGCCGACAGGCCCGAACCGCGTCGATACCGCGCAATCCGCTCCGACGCGATGTCGCCCGGCCTGCGTCGATACGCGCTGCAGGCGCATCGCAGTCAACTGACCGCATCCCATGGGCATGGCTTTCGATTGCCGAAAGCCATGCAGCGCATGGCCGCGCGCGACACCCTGTTCGTGGAGAGGGGCATATGAGGCGGCATTTCACCAGCCTGACGCCGGAGTATTTCGAAAGCATGTTCCAGGGCACGGAAGATCCGTGGAATCTTGAAACGAGTGCCTATGAAAAAGCCAAGCATGACCATACCGTGCGTATGCTGGGCAGCGGCGAATATCGCCATGCCTTTGAAGTTGGCTGCGCAAGGGGAATGCTGACCTGCCTGCTTGCTCCAGCCGTTCAGTCCCTGCTGGCAATCGACGTCAGCGGGACGGCGCTTCGCGCGGCACGAAAGCGGTGTGCTTTCTATAAGCACGTGATGTTTGCCAACATGCAGTTCCCTGCGCAGGCGCCCGAGGCTGACTTCGATCTCATCGTCCTGTCGGAAGTCGTCTATTACTGGAACGATACGGATATCAGGACGGCCGCTGCATGGGTCGCAGACCATCTGCTCCCTGGCGGGGTCATCATCCTGGTCCACTGGCTGGGCGAAACTGATTATCCCCAAAGCGGGGACGAGGCAGTCGACAAGCTGCAGGATGCCCTGACGGGGTGTGTGCGGATCGAACGTGCCGAACGCCGCGACGAGTATCGACTTGATGTATGGCGCAGGACGCCATGAGTACCAGCGTATTGACGATAGTACGCAATCGTGCCGGACATCTGGCCCAGCTTGTCGAAGGGCTGCGCCGCAGCGACGCGGCGCCCCGTGAACTCATCGTGGTGGATATGGGCAGCACAGTGCCGGTCTCCGTCGAGGAAACCCCGTTCCCTTGCCGGATCGAACGGCTGGACTGCGAGGGCCTTCCTCTCGCAGCAGCGCGCAACGCGGCGGCGCGCGCGGCAAAGGGCGACACCTTGCTGTTTCTCGACGTGGATTGCATTCCGATGCGCGGCCTGATCGCGGCCATGACGGACGTGCTCGATAGCGAGGATGGACTGGTCTGTGCGCAGGTTCGTTACCTGGGGCAGGATGACGCGCGATCAGACTGGGGAGAGGCCGACCTGCTTGCACGCTCATCGGGACATCCGGCACGCCGTTTTCCGGCATCAGGGCTGCGCCGGGTCGAGAATGCCGGTCTGTTCTGGTCCCTTGTGTTTGGTATTCGCCGCGAACGCTACGCCGGCCTTGGCGGGTTCGACGAGGCTTTCACCGGTTACGGCGCCGAGGACACCGATTTTGGATTTAGGGCGAAGGCGGCACACGTCCCACTGTTATTCATGGGCGGACCCGGCGCCTTTCATCAGCATCACGATGTTTTCGAGCCCCCGCTTCGGCATTTCAACGATATTTTGCGCAACGCACGCACGTTTCACGATAAATGGGGAACATGGCCGATGGACGGGTGGCTCAGCGCCTTCGCGCAATCCGGTCTTGTCGAATGGGATGGCAGGAGTCTGATAAAACTGCGTGACCCGACCCGCAAAGAAATTGCCGACGCGCTGGTTGATTAAAGATGTAATATGACATCAGCTTTGAAAAACCCCGCCGAAGCGGGGTCAATCGATTTACTTCTTGCCGGTTCCCGGCTCCGAAGTCTTCGGTGCCTTGCCGTCTTCGACCCGGCCTTCGTTGCGAAGATCCCGCCCCTCCTGAGCCTTCTTCTGGCTCTCGGGCGACTTGCCATGCTCGTTAAGTTCCTCCTTCACGTAGCCGGCGGCTTCCTTGGCTTTGCCTTCAATGCTCATGATAATCTCCTCGTGCAGTCAGTTCGACAGACTGCCGCACACACTAAGCGCACAGCGACGCATTTAAGTTCCGATCTGATCGTCGGATCCGCGGCACGTGGAGCGGCATCGCCCGGTCATCAAAGAGAGCGCGCAAATGCATCGATCTGCGTTGCGTCTTACGAAGATTGTCACGCCCTGCGGTGACTACTTGGCCTGGTCGCTTGGCGGCATATTAATTGAAACGACAATGCAATCAAAACTTCGTGCATAGCCTCCGGATCTGCTTGCAGATGGTAAGGAACAATCGCGCAGCAGGAACGACCCCGCCGGTCGAAAGTTAATGGTGCATGAAGATGACAACGACCCTAACGGCAGCCGCTGCTCTGGCATGCATGATCGCGGCTTGCGATGGCCCCAAAGAGAGAGCGGGTGCCGCCAAGGACGAAGCGGCCGCAAAGGCCGCGGGCGTATCATATGATGGGAACGGTCCTGCCGAACGCGCGGGTGAAGCTGCGGACCGCGTAGACCGAGCAGCCGTCAAGGCGCGCGATTCCGAGGCTGCTGCCCTTAAGGATCGAGGCAAAGCCATTCGTGCGCAAGCTGATGCTGAAGCCGAGAAGCTTGAGCAAGAAGCAGAGGCTCTGCGCGATCAGGCACGAACCAAGGCGGACGCGCTCGCGCGGCAAGCAAAGACGCTCGAGCAGAAAAACTGATAGTCGGTTTGCGGGCCAGGATTTCAGCTGAAGGCCGCTCTTCCATGACTGCGCTCGACGCGAGACGTTCCAAAAAAATCAGCCAGTCCCTGGGGATCTTCGATCGGGAAGCGGCTGCGGGTTGAGAGGGTATTGGCACTGCATCGAGGATGTATGACGCGAAGCGATCAACCCGCTTAGCCGGAGATAGATGGGACTTATCCGAATGGCGGCCTGGGAGCTGCTCATTGCGATTGTTTGTCATTTCAGGTGACTTTCAGCGCGCATTCGCGGAGGTGCGCATGGAACATTCGCGACAGTCTGCTTCGGATAGCCATCACGCTTTCTTCGGGCGTTAATCGGTAGTAATTACAGCATTCGGTTGATGCAGTCTTCCTGAACGCGTCGCTGTCGAAACGTCCGGGCTGCGACTGCCCGTTCAGCAGACCAAAACGTGAAGTCACTGCGAAACTCGATCGCTTGCACAACCGGCGGCAGTCGAGCGATTCTGCCTGCAGAACGCCGCTTTAGTCAGTCACCATTAGCTCGATCCCGGCGCTTGCCGCTGGGGTGTCATCTGCTGGAATAGAGATTTCCTTGCACGCAGCGGTTCGGCTATGGCAGCTCGATAATGAGGCTCGCGAGCCCTTGCCATATCGGCAGTGGAGTGCGGCTTCCAGGGTCTTGCAACATGTCCACCGTGCCGATCGTAGATGACCATCTCGTTGCAGGCGATCTTCCCTTTCCCGCGGGCAGCAGCAAATGCGCCGATCTAATTGTTCGCAAGGACTGGTCAGCGACACCCCTTGGCCCGATAGAGCGATGGCCGCAATGCCTGACCAGCGCCCTGTCCATCGTTCTGTGCTCGCGGGTCCCCATGGCCATATTGTGGGGTGCGGCGGGCGTCATGCTCTACAACGATGCCTATTCGTATTTCGCAGGCGGGCGCCACCCTGATAGCTTTGGCTCCAATGTGCGGGAGAGCTGGCCGGAAATCGCGGAGTTCAACGATGCCGTCCTGAAAGCGGTCCTCACGGGCGAGTGCCTGCGCTACCGCGATCAGGAAATGACCCTGCTGCGCAGCGGATCCTTGGAACGGGTCTGGATGGACCTAGACTACTCTCCGATTCTTGGCGCCTCTGGCGTGCCGGAGGGTGTCATCTGCATCCTTACAGAGACCACCCGGCGCGTGGAGGCGCAGCGTCGCAGTGCCTTTCTCCTTTCGCTGTCAGATGATCTTCGTGCGCTGAAAACACCGGCCGAGATCACCAATCTAGCCGCCCTGCGCATTGGCGAACTGCTCGACGCCAGCCGGGTGTTCTACGCCGAGATCACCAGCGGCGGCATGATGACGGTGGAGCGCGATTATGCGCGGAGCGTCGGTTCCATTGCCGGTGTTCATTCGCTCGCTTCGTTCGGACCCGATCTGCTGGCCGCCTACCGCAGCGGCGCTCCGGTCGTGGTACGCGACGTTCCCGGCGACGAGCGTCTGAGCGCGCCCGCCCGGGCCGGGCTGACGGCCAGGGAAGTTGGCGCTTTCATCGACGTTGTTCTGTTCGAGGAAGAACAGTGGGTCGGCCTGCTTGCTGTGCAGAATGCCTCGCCCAGGGTCTGGAGTGAGGCGGAGGAAACCCTCGTTCAGGAAGTGGGCGTACGAGTAAAGGCGGCAATCGAGCGAGTCCGCGCCGAACGCGACCGATTGTGGGACCTCTCGCAGGACCTTCTCGCGCGTGCCGATTTTGCGGGCATGATGTCGGCGATCAATCCTGCCTGGACCCGGGTATTGGGCTGGAGCGAGAATGAGCTTCTCACGCGCGGCTATGCCAGCATAATGCATCCCGATGATGTGACGCATTCGCTCGACGCCATTGCCAGAATGGCGCAGTCGCGCGAGCCTGCACGCTTCGAAAATCGTATCGCGACGCAGGACGGCATCTGGCGAAGCATCGAATGGACGGCCGCCCCCGAACCGGATGGCATCAACTTCGTGGCGGTAGGCCGCGATCTGACCGATGCCAGGGCACAGGAGGCGGAGCTCGAGGCAGCAAAGGAAGCCTTGCGCCACAGCCAGAAGATCGAGGCCATAGGCCAATTGACGGGCGGGATTGCGCACGACTTCAACAATATGCTTACCGGCATCATCGGCAGCCTCGATCTTGTTCAACGCAACATCGCGGCCGGACGACTGGACCGTGTGGATCGCTACATTGCGGCCGGTAACGCGTCCGCGCAACGGGCTGCCGCTCTTACCGCCCGTCTGCTGGCATTCGGCCGGCGCCAGTCCCTTGATTTGCGGACCACTGACGTCAATGCCCTTGTAACCGGCATGAGCGAACTTCTGGACCGTACGCTTGGCGAGCAGACGGTCCTGGAAACCCATCTAGGGGCCAGCTTGTGGACAGCGGCGACCGATATCAACCAGCTTGAGAGCGCGCTGCTCAACTTGTGCATCAACGCCAGGGATGCGATGCCGGGCGGTGGCAGGCTCATCGTCGAGACCGATAACATCGAGCTCGATCAGTTCTACACCCGCGATTACCCAGACCTTGTGCCTGGCGAGTACGTGGTCCTGAGCGTCAGTGATACCGGCACCGGCATGGACGCTTCGACGCTCGACAAAGTCTTCGAACCGTTCTTCACGACGAAACCCGTGGGACAGGGCACGGGCCTCGGGCTTTCGATGATCTACGGGTTCGCCCGCCAGGCTGGCGGACATGTGCGCATTTACAGCGAGCCGGGCGTCGGAACGACGGTGAAACTCTTCATGCCCCGTGCCTCTGGCGCCGTGGAAGCGGCTGAACAGGGCACACCGCAGCTCGCCCAGGGCCTGGGGGAAACCGTGATGGTGGTCGAAGATGATCCATCGGTTCGCCTCATCATCACGGAAGTGCTTCAGGAATTGGGCTACGAGGCGATTGAGGCCGCTGATGCCCAAGCGGCCATTCCCGTCCTGCAATCGACCGAACGGATCGATCTGCTGGTGACGGATGTGGGATTGCCCGGCCTAAATGGTCGTCAGCTCGCGGAAATCGCACGCGAGACCAGGCCCGACCTCAGGGTGCTTTTCATCACGGGTTATACGCAGGCAGCCTCGGCCCGATCAGGTTTCCTGCCTGCCGGCATGGAGATGCTGACCAAGCCATTCTCAGCGGATTTGCTGGCGACGAAAATCAGGGAGATCATCGAGCGGTGAAAACTTATGATGGCCCGGCTAGCCAGCGCGATTGCCTATCGAACTGGCAAACTGAAATGCATGGTTTCTTGACGCTTATCTGCCGCACCTGACAGATCGACGTTTGTGGCGGAGCGCCATGCGCGCGCCTGGCAAACGGTCAACTGATAGGTTCCAGGCCGAGCAGTTCCTCGGCCGCTCGCGCGAGATTATGGGCGGTGTAGGGCTTTTGAACCACCATCCTCGCCCTGTGCTCATCGGGAAGCTTCGCCTGCTCCCCGTAACCCGACGCGAAGAAGAACGGCACGCCCATTTCCAGCAACCGGTCCGCGACCGGGAAGCTCGTCTGGTCACCAAGGTTGATGTCGAGGACTGCAAAGTCCGGGACGTAGCCATCGAGCGCGTCATGGGCGGCTTCAACCGTCGATACCGCGGTGAGTTCGGCACCAAGCCGGGTCAGGATATCTTCCGCATCGAGGGCGATGATCAGGCTGTCCTCGACGAGCATTACCGACCGTCCGGACAGCAGGTCCGCCGGCGGCGCATTCTGTGCGTGATGCGGGGGTGCCGGAAGCTTCACGTACGGCCCCTGATGATTGCGCGGCACGGACACGTGGCGCGCCGGAATGCGGAACCTTGCCCGTACGCCCGCAGGGTCGTAATGGATTTCAGAGGAGCCCCCCAGGTCATATGGCACCGAACGATCGACGATCGTGGTACCAAAACCCTTGCGTGTAGGCGGCGTTACCGGCGGGCCGCCTGCTTCTTGCCAGGTGAGGACGAGGTCATTGGCATCATTGCGATCCCAGGCGATGCGTACTTCGCCGTCGCCCGACAAGCTGCCGTACTTTGTCGAGTTCGTGACCAGTTCGTGGATGACGAGCGCCATCGTTGAGTAGGCTTGCGGATTGAGCAGCAGCGGCGGGCCGTCTGAGAAGATCGATGTTTCCTTGTCGGCGGCAAATGCCGCAGCCTCCGCATCGATGAGCGCCTGCAATGGAGCGGGTCCCCAGTGATCGTCCGTGATCTGATTGTGCGCGCGGGCCAGCGCATGGATGCGTCCATCGACCACCTTCACGAAATCGCGCACTGCATCCTCGTCGGGCTGCGATTGGCGGATCAGGCCGCGAATGACGCCAAGGATGTTCCGAACACGGTGGTTCAGTTCCGCGATCAGCAGCTCCTGGCGTGCATTGGCTTGATGCCGCTGCGCCGCAGCCTCGTCCGCCAGACGCAGGACGACTTCGATGAGCGTTGCCCGCAGTGTTTCTGCCACCCGCATTTCGGACGACGTAAACGGCCGCGAGCGACCCTCCACGTTCTCACGCCACTCGGCAAAGCTTTCGCGCGGCGTCAGGCGTGAGCCATTGGGACCGTAGGCGATGGGCTTGTGCGGGTCGCCGGCCCAGCGTACCGATTCCCGCATCTCCGAGCGGAACAGCACGACATAGTCGCGCGGCGAGCGGGAAATCGGAATGGCAAGCAGCCCCGAAGCTTGGGGAGCGAATGCGGCGGCCTTGTCGACTAACGATCCGATGTGGTCCGTCGCAAACACCTTGCCTGCCGCTGTCCCGTTCAGGGCCCGGACAATGCGGCGGAAGTCATCGGTCGGGGGCGTCACACCGGAGAAAGCATAGCTGCCGTTTACCCACACCCCGACGCCATCGGCCGGGATCGCGCTGGTCAGGATGTCGGCAAGCCAATCTGGGTCGTTGAGCAGGGTTTCATCTGACGCGACGGCACCCAGAAGCTGGTCCGAGATATCGCGCGCGCGGCGCTCGTACTCGACGAGTTCGCGCCGCTCGCGGCTCTCGAGCCGCATCGAGAACATCTGAGCGAAGAGTTCGCTGACCGAACGGCGCTCGAAGGTAGGCGCGCGCGGGGAATAGTGATGGCAGGCGAACAAGCCCCACAGCTCGCCATCGACCAGAATGGATATCGAAAGAGATGCCTCGACGCCCATGTTCTTGAGGTATTCGATATGAATTGGCGAAACAGAGCGCAGCACGGAAAGCGAAAGATCGAGTGGCTTGCGGTGCTCGTCGAGCGCGGGCACAATTGCGACGGGCACGCAGCTTACATCCCGGATGACCCGGATGAGGTTGCGCTTGTAGAGGGCTCGGGCCTGGCGGGGAATATCGCTCGCCGGGTAATGCAGCCCTCTGAAGGAGCCAATGCCCGACTTGCAGGCTTCGGCGACAACCTCGCCCGCACCGTCGGGTGCAAACTTGTAGACCATGACCCGGTCATAGCCGAGCAGCGCGCGAATTTGGCGGGCACCTTCCTTGTAGAAGGCCGGCAGGTCCGGCTGGTTATCGAGTCTTGTCATCATCGAGCGGACCGCGCCCGATGCATCGCCATTGCTGTGAGCGCCCGGCTCGGCTTCGATTATGATCTGGCCGCCCGAATTGTGAATCGCGATGTCGAAGGGAGGGCCGTTCTCGCTGATCTGGCACCCGAACATGCGTTCGACCGTGTCTGGGGAAATCAGATAGGCGACCCTGTTGCGCAAGTCATGGACGAGCTTGGGCGGAAGGAGTTGAGTCAGCGGCGTTCCGATGGCCGCCTGGGCATCGAACGGCAGGAACTCGCCAAGATTTGCCGAGACGCGCGCGATGATCCAGTCGGTGCTGACCGCAATGAGGAATCCGACTGGTTGGATCGCTCCCAAGAGGTGAATCGGCTCCCGGTCGCAGTTCGTCAGGTCGACATGAAATTCCGCGTCAGCCACATTATCCCCAATCAGTAAGGCCGCTACGCCGAAAAACTACCGTTCAACAAACCTGAATGCTGGCGGTTCCCGCCAAGTGCCAATGGCGCGGTGCCTATGATCGCAGCGCGAAATTCAGCGTGAGCCCGCTGGCATGCTGGATCAATTCCGAGGCTCTCGACGTTGCTGCTCAAAACATCTGGAGCAGACATGCCGGACGATTGCAGACCTTTTGCCCTTATCGCGGATGATGATCCTCTGGTGCGGATGAACTCGGCCGAGATTCTCGAGAATGCCGGATTTCAAGTATTCGAGGCGAGCGGCGTGGAGCAGGCGGCGCAAATCCTGGACGCCAATGGCGGCAAAATCAGCTTGCTCTTCACCGATGTCCAGATGCCGCCGAGCCAGCGCGACGGCTTCGAACTTGCCAGAGTGTGCGCCGCTGCCTGGCCGGGCGTTCATATTCTCGTTGCCTCCGGGATGGTCCAGCCAACCGAGGATGACCTACCCGAGGGGGCCATCTTCATAAACAAGCCCTTCAGTGCCGAGGTGGTCTATGATCGCCTGCAGGAGCTGCTGCCGGACGATGAACAACCAGCGCCGCTCAGGCAGGCAAACCCGTAAAGGACCGCTTTCCGGTATAGACTGTGCTGGTTGAAAGACGAGGCAGGTGAGCGTTGCTCACAGGTCACCTTGCAGCAGATGGCCGTTTGAGACCGGCAGTCGAGGGGTTCGCTTGTGTCGCAACGCCGCTCGCCGAAAAGTTTCCGACCAAACTTTTGCGGTAGAAACGCCGGGCGCGCGGATCGGGGAGATCATTACCGAAGTGTAGAAGGACACTTCAGGTCACCGGCCTGGAGGAATTCTGAAAGCACGGCCATCGGCCCCCGAGCCGCCGCAGGCGAAGCCCGGTGAGCTGGTAGGTCCACCGCCAGCTCAGCGGGTGCCGACCAATGCGACATTACCGCGGGAGACAACGTACCTTATGCGATGGACGATACCGATTATACCGTCCCTCGCCACGCCTTCTCCCACGGCATTGCGTATGCCGAGATCGAAGTGCGCCAGGACCTGATCAGCAATCTTGCCGGCCAGAAATCGTGGGCGCGTCGCCTGGGAGATGCCGCACGCGAGGCGCAGGCCATGCTGAATGGGAAAAGAGAGTAGCTGCCGGGCTCGGAATTCTCGCGCCGATAAAGGCCGTACCATGCCAGACCTTGCTCGTTCATTCCGGATCGTCATGACCGTACTGCCATGCTAAGGGCATGGGCTGAAAGGTTTCCATGACCCAAAATCGCGCATCCTGGCTGGAATCGAACGCATCGCAGTCGTTCCTCGTAGAAGCCAGCGAACGCCTGGCCTCGGCAAGGTCGATGCCAGCGGTCGTAGAGGTACTGCGTGATACGGCGCGCGGCGCAATCGGCGCCGATGGGATCGCAGTCGTGCTCAAGGACGGCGACCAATGCTCGTACGTTGCCGAAGACGCCATCGCCCCGTTGTGGAGTGGACGCAGATTTCCTGCCGACCAGTGCATTTCCGGCTGGTCCATGCAGCATGTCGAGACCGTGATCGTCAGCGATGTACGAGCGGATCCGCGCATTCCACAGACCGCTTATGAACCTACGTTTGTTCGCAGTCTTGCTATGGTGCGGATCGGTCGCCCCGACCCTGTCGCTGCGCTGGGCGCCTACTGGTCCACCACGGGCCCCCCGCCCGAGGGAAGCATTGCCCGACTGGAAAGCCTGGGGCGGCTTGCGGCGATCGCTGTGGAAAATGCAAGGTTGCTCGACCTCAATCGAGAAGATGCACGCCTCAAGGCCACCATGCTGGCGGCAGGGCGCATGGGCCTGTGGTCGTTTGACGTGGCGTCGGGCACGCTCGATGCATCCGCAGCCTGCCGAAAGAACTTCGGACGCGATCCGGCGCTGCCATTCACCTACGAGGACCTGCAATCGGCGATCCATCCGGATGACCGAGAGTGGGTCAATGCCGCCATTGCCGCGAGCCTGACGACGCGTTGCGAGTACGATGTCGAGTACCGGGTGCTGGCGCCGGATGGTGACATTCGCTGGATCGGGGTGCGTGGACAGCCCTCGTTTCGCCATGAAGGCACTCCAATCGGCTTGTCCGGTGTCTCCATCGACATCACCGAGCGCAAGAGGATGGAAGAGGCTCTGAGGACCTCTGCCGCGACGCTTGAACATCTTGTCGAGGAGCGCACGCGCGAACTCGTGCGTACGCAAGACGCGCTAAGGCAGTCGCAGAAACTGGAAGCGATGGGCCAGCTTACCGGCGGCGTCGCGCATGACTTCAACAATCTGCTCACGCCGATTATTGGCAGCCTCGACCTGCTGCACAGGCGTCAGGTTGGCAGTGAAAGGGAGCAGCGCCTCATCAGCGGTGCCTTGCAGTCGGCCGACAGGGCGCGCGTCCTGGTCCAGCGACTTCTTGCTTTTGCGCGGCGTCAGCCGCTGCATCCAGAGCCTGTGGACATGGCTGCCCTGGTCATCGGGATGTCGGAGCTCATCGGCACCACCGTCGGGCCGCAAGTCGAGCTTCGACTTGATCTCGCAGCCGAGTTGCCGATGGCGGTCGCTGATCCGCATCAGGTCGAAATGGCTCTGCTGAACCTGTCGGTAAACGCCCGCGACGCGATGCCTGACGGCGGTTCACTCGTCATCTCCGCTCATTTGCAACGCACCGATCACTTGGCAGCACCCGGCATCGAGCCTGGCGACTACGTCGTGGTAAGCGTTTCGGATACGGGCCTCGGGATGGATGCCGACACCCAGTTGCGTTCGATCGAACCTTTCTTCTCGACAAAGGGGATCGGACAGGGGACGGGCTTAGGGCTCTCGATGGCGCATGGACTGGCCCGGCAACTTGGCGGTGCGCTCACGATAGAAAGCGAGCCGGGATCGGGTACGTCCATTGCGCTATGGTTCCCGGCCACCGGTGCGAGGCAGACGGCGATCACCGCTTCATCGAACCACGAGATGCACGGTTCCGGGGTGGCTCTCGTCGTGGACGATGAACCGCTCGTACGCGCGAGCACGGCCGACATGCTGGTCGATCTCGGGTTCGAGGTTCTGGAAGCGGCTTCAGGTCACGAAGCGCTTGCGCTCATCAAATCCGATGCTCGCATCTGTGTCATGATCAGCGACCATCTCATGCCCCACATGACGGGGGTCGAACTGGTGCGCGCGGCTCTCGCCATCCGGCCGTCGCTGCCGGTCCTCATCGTCTCGGGGTATTCGGACGCGATCGGCCTTGCATCGGACCTGCCGCGATTGAGCAAGCCGTTTCGGCAGGCAGAACTCTCGATCGCGCTTGAAAAGATCATGCCGGCGAAGGAAGCCGCTCCAATCATTGTGACAGTGGTAGAAGACCCGCTCGGGGCTCCGACAATCCCCATTTCTTGACAGCTTCACATGAACGATCAGCTGCGCCCATTGGACCGCTTCGGCTATCCTTTTACATAGGGCGCAAGGCTGGCGTTGCGACGTAACATCCCGACATAATCGGGAGAGACACGGATGCTCGATCTGCTCATCAAGGGGGGCGAGATCGTCGATGGTACGGGACGGCCGCGCTTCACGGGGGATGTCGGCATCGCCGACGGGCGCATCGTCGCCGTGGGCGATCTGTCGGGCCCGGCCCATCGCAGCATTGATGCTTCGGGCCTGCTGGTCACGCCCGGTTGGGTCGACATTCACACGCATTACGATGGGCAGGCGACATGGGACATGCTGCTCGACCCTTCGTTCAGTTCGGGCGTCACAACTGCGATCCTCGGTAACTGCGGCGTCGGTTTCGCGCCGGTCGCCCGGGGAGACGAAGGGCGACTGATCGATCTGATGGATGGGGTGGAGGAAATCCCCGGCGGCGCACTTCACGCCGGGCTGGAGTGGAACTGGTCCAGCTTCCCCGAATATCTCGACGTGCTGGATTCCAAGCCGCGCAGCTTCGACGTGGGATGCTATCTCCCGCACGGACCGCTGCGCCTTTTCGTTCTTGGCGACAAGGTTGGCTCCGGCCGCAAGGCCGATGTCGACGAGATCGAGCGGATGGCTGGCCTCGTTGATGAAGCCATGCGGGCCGGCGCATTTGGCGTATCCAGTTCGCGAACTTCAGTCCATCGCACTGTTCACGGTGACATGACCCCCGATTTCGAGGTCGACCGCGAGGAACTGGTGGCGCTTGCCCGCGTAGTTGCGCGGCACCGTGGCGTCATGGAATTCGCGCCTGCCGGCGTCGTTGGCGAGGATCCGCAAGGCATCCGCAGCGAAATGGCGTTGTTTGACGACATCGTGACCGAAACCGGCGTCGACGTGCACATGCTGTTGCTGCAGCCCAACCTTGACCCCGATTACTGGCAGGAACAGCTGGACTGGGCGACCCGCATCAACACCGGCGGCCGCTCGCGCGTATTCGGGCAGGTGAGCGGGCGCAGCATCGGCGCGCTGCTCAGCTTCTACGGCACGCATCCGTTCATGGAACGACCGGCTTTCCGCCAGGTGAAGGCCAGTCTCCCGCGTGACGAATGGCTGGCCGCACTTGCAGACCCGCAGGTCAAGGCGCGCATCCTGCGCGAGACGGATCCTGACGGCAGCTTCGGCGCATTCCTCAACCAGCACTGGGGCAGTTGCTTCGATCTAGGCGAGACGGCCGATTACGAGCCGGACGACAGCGTTAACGTGGTCGGCCTAGCGGCTGCGACAGCGACCACCCCGCAATCCTACGTCTACGACATGATGCTCCAGACCAGCCGCCACCCGCGCCTGCTGCTGGCGATCAACAACTATGTCGGTGGCGGGCTGGAGAAGCTGAAGCCCATGATCGAGCATCCTGCAACCGTGCTTGGCGCTTCTGATGCCGGAGCTCACGTCATGACGATCTGCGATGGTTCGATGAACAGCTTTATGCTGACCCACTGGGCGCGCGATCGATCACGCGGGGCGGTCATCCCGCGCGAACAGGTGGTGCGGATGATGACGCATGACACCGCGCGGTCGATCGGCATCCTCGATCGCGGCACGCTGGAGCCGGGAATGCGGGCGGACATCAACGTAATCGACTTCGGGAACCTCGCATTGGGTAAACCAACTATTGTCGATGACCTGCCGCAGGGCGCAAGCCGCCTGCTGCAGGATGTGCGCGGTTATCGCTTGACGATGGTAAACGGCACGATCACGCGGGAACACGATCAGGCAACGGGCGAGATGCCCGGTCGGCTGTTAAGGCACCGTGCGCCGAAGGTCGAGGTGCCGAAGATCTGAGGCCGATGAGAGATCTTCCGCTGCCATGTGTTGAGGATGGGGGCCTTGTCCTCGGTCCGGTATCGAGAGCGTGAAATACAGAATCTGACGTTGGCGATGTCATGGAAGTCAGCTTTGGAGGACAAGTGTTGGGGCATTTTCCTCGGTCCGCTTCGGAGCATTTGCCCTGAAAAAAGCTGATGGGGGCGTCTAATCGCAGCTCTTTTGGCAAGCAGATTTTGAACTGACCGTATGCCGGGTTCAGGGTCGTCTTCGCGGTCGGCATGGGCCGCCGCACGGTGGGTCTTCGGCGGACGGAACCTTCCTATTTGGACGGCGCACTCGCCGAAAAGCCGGTGCGTCCCATCAAGCGGATTGGCTCAGCCCACGTCCCGGCAGGGGCGGATTCGCTCACCAACTGCTCGTCGGCGAAGTACGGCATCACCGGCCGTATTCATTCTTGTTCCACGCCTCTGTGATCTGCCAAGTGTTGCCCTCATGATCGCACTTCACCTGGACCATCTGGAAACTCTGCATTCAGAAACGAGGTCTGACATCCGTCGCGGTGGTTCGTCACGGATCAGGCTGGCCCCGAAGCCTAGAAAGGATTGCTGGTCGTTATCGCTGCATAGCTGCTGGTGGTACCAGCAAAGGCGCACTGCTTTCGAACTCCAGGTTTGAAGTCGTGTCACTATGCTAAGTCATGCTACGGTTTTACAGAGATTTTCAAACTTCTCTTTGGTTTGAATTATCGGTATAATGCTTAGTATGGCTACCGAAAATCGAGGAAAGCTGAACCGGCTCCAGCAACTTCCGGATGGCGCACTTGTCGATGCGGCCTGGCTGGAGCGTCGCGGCTACTCCTCCTCGCTTCGCAGCCAGTACGTCAAGGCGGGATGGCTCAATCAGCCGGCTCCGCGCGTATATCGCCGCGGAAACAGCCCGATCGGCTGGCGCGAGGCCATCATATCCCTCCAGACCTTCCTCGAGAGCGACCTGACCGTGGGCGGGCGAAGCGCGCTGGAGGAACTGGGGTATGGCCACTACCTGGGGCGGCGCAGGGAGGTTCATCTCTATGGCGCGCAAAGGCCACCCGGCTGGCTTGCCGCCTTGCCCCTCGAGGTGGAGTTTGTCTGGCACAACAGCCGGCGGCTGTTTCCTGATGATCCGGTCGTCACGCAATCCGATGACGCACAGAGCGGTACGAGCGGTGAGCCGCTTCCCGTCCTGCCGGACGGTTTTCTGATCAGTGACGGAACCGCCAAATGGGGCCTGCGCCTCGCCAGCGCCGAACGGGCCCTGTTCCAGCTTCTCGACGAGCTGCCGGGCCGCGAAACCTTCCACCAGGTCGACATGCTGATGGAGGGCCTGGCGAACCTCAGTCCCCGCAGCCTGCAGGTCCAGCTGGCATCCTGCACCAGCATCAAGGTGAAGCGACTGTTCTTCTACTTCGCCGACCGCCATCGCCATGCCTGGCTTGAGCGGCTGGACCGCTCGGCCGTGGACCTTGGTACCGGCAAGCGCGTGCTCGTGAAAGGCGGCAAGCTGGATCCCACTTACCTCATCACTGTTCCGGAAGAGCTCGATGGCCTTTCTTGAAGACTACCACAATCAGGTAGCGCTGCTGCTGCGCACGATCCCTTTCGTGGCTGCCGAACCCGACTTCGCCCTCAGGGGGGCACCGCGATCAATTTGTTCGTGAGAGACATGCCGCGCCTGTCAGTCGATATCGACCTGACCGACCTCCCCGTGGCGGACCGCGAGGTTTCGCTGGCCGCCATTGACGCCGACATGGAAAGGATCGCGCAACGGATCGAAACTGCCATCCCCGGGGTCCATGTGGCGCGAAGTCGGCTCCAGAAGGAAGGCATCGTCACAAGGCTGGTCGTTTGCGATGGCACCACGCAGATCAAGATCGAGGTGACACCGGTGCTGCGCGGGGCCGTCTACGAGCCTGTCGAAACGGACGTCTCGGCGGTCGTGGAAGACACATTCGGTTATGCGCGGATCGCCGTGGTCTCGTTCGCCGATCTCTATGCAGGCAAAATCGTCGCCGCACTCGACCGCCAGCATCCACGTGACCTCTTCGATGTGCGGGATTTGCTGGTCAACGAAGGTATCAGTGACGAGCTTCGCCGAGCGTTCGTCGTCTACATCCTGAGCCACAACCGGCCGATGGCGGACATCCTTGCGCCAACGCGAAAAGATCTCGAGGAGGAGTTTGCGCGCGGGTTCGAGGGCATGACCCAGGAGCCTGTGCCGCTGGGTGAGCTGATCGAGGCGCGCGAAAGGCTGGTGCGGCTCATGGTCACGGACATGCCCGCCGAGCATCGCCGGTTCCTGCTTGGCTTTAAGCGCGGTGAGCCGGATTGGGATCTGCTTGGCCTGCCCCGAGCCGCCGATCTGCCCGCCGTAAGGTGGAGGCAGCAGAACCTTGCCAAGCTTCCCGCCGAGCGCAGGGCAGGTCTCATCGAGCGCCTTGAGGCCATATTCGCAGCTGACGGATGAACTATCGCCTTTACCAGACAGGAACCTCGCAGACTTCTCCCGCGGCCAAGCTGGTCGCCAGGCACGCGCAGGATCAAAATCAGAGTCTTGCGCAACTTTAGGCACAAGAGCGGCCATTCTGACGCGGGGCAAGGAATTGCCAGGTCTGGTCGAAACCTGCCGGGATAGCAGCCGGTCCGGACCTAGGCGTCGAAATCCGGCGCTGAGGGTCCGAAATGCGTCGGGTGCGGGAGCGGCTGCCACGCAGCTATCCGATGAGACGTCGGGACAATGTCACTCATGACTAATTGCGTGGCTTGTACGATCCTGCACGCATGAGAGTCCGTAGATCTTCCTGTGCAGTGCTGGCGATACTCTATGCCGTAGCTGGCACGCTACATTTGATCATCCCGGCACCATTCGTCGCCATCGTCCCGGATTGGGTTCCTGCGCCTGCCTTAGTCGTCATGCTGACCGGTCTTGCCGAGATCGCCGGTGCCGCGGGAATCGGACAGCCTTGGAAGCCTCGGCTTCGCGCTGCTGCGGCGTGGGGGCTCGCCGCTTACGCCCTGTGCGTCTGGCCGGCGAATGTCCATCACATGCTGCTCGACCTTGCGAAGCCGGGCCACGGACTGGGACTGGCCTACCACTTACCACGCCTTGCCTTACAGCCGGTGCTTATCTTGTGGCCGTTATGGGCGACAAGCGTCACGACCTGGCCTTTCCGGCCGCGCACCTGAGCATCCCGGTGGCGCGCGTCAGGCGGGCCGGAATGCCAGCGCAGCACCATTCATGCAGTAACGTAGGCCGGTTGGGGGGGGGGCCGTCGTCGAAGACGTGGCCGAGGTGCCCGTCGCAGCGGGCGCAACGCACCTCCCTGCGAACCATGCCCATGGAGCGATCGGCAACGATCTTCAGGGCGCTCGGGAAATGGTTCCAGAAACTGGGCCACCCCGTTCCGCTATCGAACTTGGTAGTGGACGAAAACAAGGGCAGGTCGCAGCCCGCGCAAAGAAAGCGACCCTTGCGGTGTTCCTTGAGGAACGGGCTCGAATAGGGGCGCTCGGTACTTCCCTGTCGCAGCACCGCATAGGCCTGAGGGGATAGTCGTCGGCGCCATTCCGCGTCTGGCAGGCGAAGACTTGCGGCCGGAGCGGCGACAGCTGGTCTACCCGTCAGTGCAATCGCGCCTGCAACGATCATCGCCGACGTGAAGTCGCGGCGGTCCAGGGAAAAAAGCTCGAAGTCATGACCTCGAAAATCCTGTTGCTTGGAAGTATACAGGCCAGGCATGGGGATGCGGGCCAACGGCCCAAACACCCCATGCCTCTTTCATATCTGGGTCAGGGCATCAGCACGGTGTCGACCACGTGGATGACACCGTTCGACTGCATGACGTTGGCGATGGTGATCTTCGCCTTGCCGCCCTTGGCGTCGGTCAGCCACCAGGCTCCGGTCTTGTCCTTCCAGGCGGTCAGCTTCTCGCCCTCTACCGTCGTCAGCGTCGCCTTGCCGCCATGGGCCTTGGCATTGGCGGCGATTTCGGCGGCGGTCATGCGGCCCGCGACAACATGGTAGGTCAGCACTTTCGTGAGCGTCGCCTTGTTTTCAGGCTTGAGCAGCGAATCCACGGTGCCCTTGGGCAGCTTGGCGAAAGCGGCGTTGGTGGGCGCGAAGACGGTGAACGGACCGGGACCCTTCAACGTATCGACGAGCCCAGCAGCCTTAACCGCGGCGACGAGGGTGGTGTGGTCCCTGGAGTTGACGGCGTTGTCGACGATGTCCTTGGTCGAATACATCGCGGCACCGCCCACCATCGGGTTCTTGGCCGCAATGGCTACGCCGCCGCTGAGCAACAGGGCGGCGGCCAGGCCGGAGGCGAACTTGCGGGTTACTGCTTGCATGTCAGGGATCCTCTTTCGCGCACTCCTTTGGATGGAATGCCCCGAAGATACGGAGCGCACGCTGGTCCGGATGCAGGAGAAATCAGATCATCGAGATTTTTCCTGTCATCACCGGCAGGCTGCTCGGCGCGGCATGGGGCGCGGTGGCGGGATCTTCCATGGTAACGGCCAGCGTCGCTCCCGCAGCAATAAGCGGGCGCATTGCGGGATCGACGGGAATGGCGCCTCCTTGGTGCGCCATCATTCCCAGCGAGCGCGGGACGCCGTCCTGCGGGATGACCCATAGCTCGGCGTGCTTGCCGTCGCCGGGCTCCGCCTGCGAGCCGACCTGCAGGATGCCATTGTGCGGGTCGTAGCTGATGGCGAGAACTTGCGCCTCATTGGTCCCCTTTAACTGCGAGACCGCCATTGGCATGCGTGCAGTCGGCTCGACCGGGCGCAGTACAACGAATAGGGCGAGCGCTGCCGCGATGGCTCCAGACATCAGCGCACCCGCTCGCCAGGCATGCAGTCGGTTCGGGCTTGGCGCCTCCGGGGCGGCTCCGATGCGCGCCGCTACCGTATGCCAGACCCGGGACGAAGGCAGGACGGGCGGGAGAGCATCGAGCAAGGGCGACAGCCTTGTGGTCCATCCTTCCACCTCCCGTGCAAAGACCGGATCGGATAGGCACAAGCGCAAGGCCTGCGCTCGCTCGGCTCCTTCCAGCAGCCCCAGCGCGAGTTCAGCGGCGAGAGCACCGCGATCCTGTTCCTCAGCTGCGTCAACCATGGCCCAGGCAATCTTTAAGCCTGAGCATGCCGCGCCGGATCCAGCTCTTGACCGTGCCGAGCGGCGTATCGCTGCGGTCCGCCAACTGCTGGTAGGTAAGGCCCTGAAGGAACGCGCTGCGGATGGCGCCGGACTGCTCGCTGGGAAGGCCTTCGAGGCAGACGAGTAGCCTGCGTCTCTCCTCATCCCCTTCCATCAGCGTGTCGGCGAGCGGCGCATCGTCCGCGATTTCGGCCATCGCTTCATCGGGGATGGCGTCATGGCGATGTTCGGCCCGGCGCCAGTCGACAGCGGCGTTGCGCGCGATCGCGGCGAGCCAACTTACGGGACTGGCCCGAGAGGCGTCGAACGACGCAGCCCGTCTCCAGACCTTCACGTAGACATCCTGTAGCACATCCTCCGCCGCTTCCCGGTCCGCGCAGATGCGAAGGCAAATACCGAACAACTTGGCGGAGGTGAGGTCATAGACATTGCGCAATCCGGCCGCATCGCCGCTGGCGGCAAGATGGATCGCCGAGACCAAAAGTGCCCGGTTTTCCGACCGTGAGGCAAAACTCGCTTCTTGCATTCGCCGGTCTCGTCCCTGCTTCGCCGAAGCATCAACGATCCTTTGCACAACTTGTGCCCGGCTCGGCGTGAC
>NZ_ALVC01000442.1:0-2020 GCF_000293195.2 Sphingomonas sp. LH128 | reverse complement strand
GCAAACCACGCGTCCGTTCGAAGACCCGGACTGTCTCTGCGCTACCGGAAACGCCGTCCATACGTTCCTGCGACACACGGCAGGACTTGGGACGGCCATCCCGGATAGCCTTCGGCCGATAACGATGCGAACCCTAACGACGGCCACATGGGACTTTCCGATGGAATACAGGTCGAGCCGGGCTGCACCGTGAGTTACCCGGCCGCTCGCCAGAGCTTCACGGAAAACAAAACACCGCGTCCCAGCTTGGACGCTCCCGACGCCGACCCGATGTTCTCGGACTTGCGTTGATTTCCCCGGCGTAATGCCCGCACTCGCCAGCGGGCAAAAGTCGTATGTGCTGCACGCGCAACCCCGTCATCCTCGCGAAGGCTGGGACCGCTGGCGTTTTACTGCAAGCCAACGTCCGGACGCCTAGCCGAGGGTTGGGCTTTGCGCGGCCAGCGGTCCCAGCTTTCGCTGGGATGACGGGGGTGGGGATGGAGACACGCGCGCATCCTTCCCACGGGGGCAGGATTCAGGTGTCTTCGCCGCTCCGCGCACAATCCCGATTGTCGAGGTACGCGAACAGATGATCCATCCGCTTGTGCAGCCGGATGATCTCCAACTGCGTGCGCAAGTTGACTTCGTAGTCATGCCGCGCCGCGATGCGATCCTTGTCGGAGGCGCGGTTCTGGCTCATCATGATGACCGGCGCCTGGATCGCCGCCAGCATCGAGAGCATCAGGTTGAGGAAGATATACGGGTAGGCATCGAAGGGATGCAGCCCGAATGCCTCCAGAATGCGGCTGTTCACCAGCATCCATCCAAACAGGATCACACCGAACGCGATGATGAAGCCCCAGGACCCTCCGACGGCCGCAACGCGATCCGCCAGCCGGTCGCCGAAGCTGGCGTGGAGCGCCGCTTCCTCCTGCGCATCCGGCCCCATCACCTGACCAGAGGCGATGCGCTGCAGCACCCGTCGTTCCTCGGCATCGACATCGTTCAGAGTGCGTCCGAGCAGTTCCTCGCAGAGCTGTTCGGGCGTCAGGTCGGTCCGGTGCATCGCGTCTCCGTCAGGTCAGGCAGCAAGCGCCTCGGCAATCAGCAGCCTCGTTTCGGGAACGCCGTAAAGCGCGATAAAGCTCCCCATGCGCGGCCCCTGCGGCGATCCGAGCAGCGTTTCATACAGCGCCTTGAACCAGTCGCGCAGGTTTTCGAAGCCGTAAGCCTCGTTCTTGCCGATCTCGTACACGATGTTCTGCAGGTCTTCGGCCGTGGCCCCGTCCAGCGAAGCCAACTGCGTATCGAGGTCCTTCAGTGCCGCCGCCTCGTTCTCCGTCGGCGCACGGCGATGAAGCGTCGGCGCGATGAAGTCGCGATTGGTGGCGAGCGCGGCGCGGACCATCTCTGCAAGGTCCGGATGCGCTTCGGGGCTGGCCTTGGCCACATAGTTGCCGAGGTAGGACCAGACCTGCTCCGCCGTCGCGTCCGCGCCGAGCACGCCGACGAGGTTGAGCAGCAGCGAGAACGTCACCGGCACGGTGTCGCCCGCACCTTCACCACCGCCATTGGCGCGCAGCAGGTGCCAGGTCGGATTGCCCAACTGCTTGTCGAGCGCCTGCCCGGCGAGGTTGCCACGGAACTGCCAGTATTCGTCGACCGCCTTGGGGATCACGCCGGCGTGGAGCTGCTTGGCGCTCTTGGGCTCGCGAAACAGGTAGAAGCCCAGTGACTCCTCGGTCCCATACGTCAGCCACTGGTCGATGGTCAGGCCGTTGCCCTTGGACTTCGAGATCTTCTCGCCGTTCTCGTCGAGGAACAGTTCGTAGATCAGCCCCTCGGGCTTGCGACCGCCGAGAACCTGCACGATCTTGCCCGACTGGGTGACCGAGTCGGTCAGGTCCTTGCCGCACATCTCGTAGTCGACACCCAGCGCAAACCAGCGCATCGCCCAGTCGACCTTCCACTGCAGCTTGGCCTTGCCGCCGAACACCGACTGCTCGACGACGGTGCCGTCCTCGTCGGTGAAGCGGAT
>NZ_ALVC01000441.1:0-11868 GCF_000293195.2 Sphingomonas sp. LH128 | reverse complement strand
GCAAACCACGCGTCCGTTCGAAGACCCGGACTGTCTCTGCGCTACCGGAAACGCCGTCCATACGTTCCTGCGACACACGGCAGGACTTGGGACGGCCATCCCGGATAGCCTTCGGCCGATAACGATGCGAACCCTAACGACGGCCACATGGGACTTTCCGATGGAATACAGGTCGAGCCGGGCTGCACCGTGAGTTACCCGGCCGCTCGCCAGAGCTTCACGGAAAACAAAACCCCGCGTCCCAGCTTGGACGCTCCCGACGCCGACCCGATGTTACCGGTCTTCGCGTTGACTTCCCCGGCGTAATGGCCCGCGCTCGCCAGCGGGTGTTTCCGCGCGCGCTGACTGCACGCACAACGTCGTCATCCCAGCGAAGGCAGGGACCGCTGGCCTGTTACGGCCAACCATCGTCAGGACGCCTTGACGACGGCACGGTTTTACGCGGCCAGCGGTCCCAGCCTTCGCCGGGATGACGGGGTTTGTTTGCAAGGTCGCGCCGAACTTGTCTCATAAAGACGAAAACGGCCCGCTAGCGACTCGGCGGCGCTAGCGGACCGTTTTCAACCGGCGATCCCTTGAAGGGGCCGGATCGGGTTATTGCGCCGCCGCTTCGGACGCTTCCGGTGCGGCTTCACCCGCCGCAGGCGCTGCCGCGGCGTCGGCCGCCGGAGCCGCGTCTGCGGCCGGCAGCGGCAGGTTCGAGCCCTGCGAATTCAGGTAGGCGATGACGTTGGCGCGGTCTTCCGGCTTGGACAGACCGGCGAAGGTCATCTTGGTGCCGGGCGCGAAGGCCTTGGGGCTCTTGAGCCAGTCGTTCAGGCTGTCGAACGACCAGTTGCCGCCCTTGCTCTTGAGCGCGTCGGAGAATGCGAAGCCGCCGACGCCCTGGCCGATCGCCTCGCCGACCACGCCGTGGAGGTTCGGGCCGATGCCGTTGGCGCCGCCCGCATTGATCGTGTGGCACGAGGTGCACTTGGCGAAAGTCGCCTCGCCCTTGGCCACGTCGGCGGCGGCGAGAAGCGTCGCGATCGGCGGATCGCCGCCGCCCGGGCCTTCCTCGGCCACACCTTCGACGGCATAGCCCGCAGTCTCCGGCGCGTGATGCTTGTCAGCCTGAAAATACATCGAACTGGCGATCGTCAGTCCCAGGCCGACGATGCCCGAAAAAAGAGTCCAACCGGCGATAGTATTGAAACGATCGTCCATTCAGCATGCCCCGCGGTGATTATTCACTCATCCTGTTGGCTTCGGGCATTAATGTCCGCCTTGATCCAGCGCAAGTGCCGATACGGAATTCGGCCATTGCGCTTGTTCGCCACGCCGCCTAATCGCGCGCACGTCATGCATGCTTATCCCCAGCCCGCCATCGCCCTCGTCGCCGAGATGGAAGCCGCCGCCCAGGCACAGCCCGCGCGCGCCGTCGCGTTTCAGGGCGCGCCGGGCTGCAACGGCCACCGCGCCGCGCTCGAATACGATGCCGGTTGCCTGCCGCTGCCGTGCTTCTCGTTCGAGGATGCGCTGGACGCGGTGAAGGAGGGGCGGGCCGACCGCGCGATCATCCCGATCGAGAATTCGCAGCACGGCCGCGTCGCCGACATCCACTTCCTGCTGCCCGAAAGCGGCTTGTCGATCGTGGGCGAGCATTTCACCCCGATCAGCCACGCACTGATGGCGCTGCCCGGCGCGAAAGGCCCGTTTTCGGCGGCCTACAGCCACCCGCAGGCGCTCGGCCAGTCGCGCCATTACTTGCGCGAGCGGGGCATCGTGCCGATGGCCTATGCCGACACCGCGGGCGCTGCGGCACTGGTGCGCGAGCAGGGCGACCCCGACGCCTGCGCCATCGCACCCCGGCTGGCGGCCGAACTCTACGGTCTCGACATCGTCGAGGACCGGGTGGAGGACGCCTCGGACAACACCACCCGCTTCGTGGTGCTGGCGCGCGAGCCGCTCGACCCGTTCGACCTCAAGGGCACGCAGGCGATGACGACCTTCATCTTCGAGGTGAAGAACATCGCGGCGGCGCTCTACAAGGCGCTGGGCGGTTTCGCGACCAACGGCGTCAACATGACCAAGCTGGAGAGCTACCAGATCGGCGCCAGCTTCGCGGCGACGACTTTCTACGCCGATATCGAAG
This sequence comes from Sphingomonas sp. LH128, assembly GCF_000293195.2. NCBI lineage: Bacteria > Pseudomonadati > Pseudomonadota > Alphaproteobacteria > Sphingomonadales > Sphingomonadaceae > Sphingomonas > Sphingomonas sp. LH128. Next base: position 9,734 of record NZ_ALVC01000441.1, on the reverse strand, counting down.
GCGCCCCCGGCGAGGCGCGCATTGATTCGGCGCTGCAGGAGCTGGCGTTCCACTGCAAGTACGTGCGCCCGCTGGGGACCTACGAGCAGGCGCGCAAGCGGGGCTGACCCCTCCACCACCCGCTACGCGGGCGGTCCCCCTCCCCATTCCTGCGGAACGGGGAGGATTTGCCTGATCCTCCCTGTCGCGCAGCGATGGGGAGGTGGCAGTCGCGCAGCGACTGACGGAGGGGGCCTTTTCCCGACACGACGAACCCTTTCAACCGCTTGCGCCGCACTTCCCGCCATGCAATCGTGCCGGGCGTGACGATTGGCGGGGGCACTGAAGCGGGTTCGGCCGCAGACGCGGCGCGGGACTGGAAGGCCGTGCGCGACGCGGCGGACATCCAATTCACGCCGCTCCCGGACCCCAAGCCCGTTCCCCCCACCGACATTCCCGAATGGCTGAAAGCGCTCGGCCGGTTGCTGGAGGCGATCTTCACGCCGGTCGGCAAGCTGCTCGGCATGTCGTGGCCGGTGTTCCAGTGGATTCTCATCGCCGGAGCGGCGGCGCTGGCGCTGTTCATCCTCTGGCGCCTGCTGATCGAGCCTAGCCTCGACGCCTGGCGCAGCCGCCGTCCGAAGCTGGAGGAGGTCCACTGGACTCCGACGCAGGCCGAGGCGGTGGCGCTTTTGGAAGACGCCGACAACCTCGCCGCGCAGGGTCGCTATGGAGAGGCCGCGCATCTGCTGCTCCGGCGCAGCGTGCGCCAGATTTCCGACGCGCGGCCCGACTGGCTCCATCCCGCCAGCACCGCGCGCGAGATCGCCGTGCTGCCGATGCTGCCCGAGAGCGGCCGCAGCGCCTTCGCCGTGATCGCCGGGCGGGTCGAGCGTGCCCTGTTCGCGCTGCGGGATCTCGACGCGCAGGACTGGAGCGCCGCCCGCACCGCCTATGCGCAGTTCGCGCAAGTCGAGCTTCGGGCATGAACGTGAAGACGAAAGGCGTAGCAGTCGGCGCCAATCCGTTCTCGCTCTGGGCGGTGCTGGCGATCGTGGTTCTCGGCGCGCTGCTGTTCGTGGCGCTGCTGTGGATGATCGGCACCGGTATCGGCATGGGCACCGCCAACGACGGCAAGGCGCATGCGGAGGGCAAGGGCCTCAACGGCTATGCGGCGATGGCCGACTACCTCGAACGGCGCGGCTTCGCGGTCGAGGCGACGCGCAATCCTGCGGCACTCAAAAGGCCGGGACTTCTGGTGCTTACCCCGCCCGCGATCATCAAGGGCAAGGAGATCGACAAGATCGTCAGCGCCCGGCGCTCGATCGGGCCGACGCTGGTGATCGCGCCCAAGTGGCAGCCGATGCCGCCGATCCGCGAGCAGCGCGACAAGGCGAAGAAAGGCTGGGTGCGCCTCGGCGGCGAAAGCACGCTGGACTGGCCGGGCTTCCTCGACGAACTGACGCTGAGCGACGATACCTTGCCGAAAGCGCAGGCGGGCTGGCGGGCCGACGGGATCGCCGGGACGCTGCCCACCGGCACCGTGCAGGCGGGCAAGGGCGAGGGGCTGGTGCCGCTTGCCGTCAGCCGCGACGGCAAGCTGGTGCTCGCGGGCTTCATGGACGACGGTGGCCGCTACGACGGCCTCGACGCGATGGCGCAGGACGGCCAGCACTATATCGAGGGCGAGGACTACGACGAGGGCCGCTATCCGGTGGTCATGGTGTTCGAGCCGGACCTCCTCGACAACTACGGGATGGCCCGGATCGAGAGCGCGCAGCTGGCCGAGGCTCTGGTGCGCGCCACCGGGGTCAGGCCGGGCGGCGCTGTCGTGTTCGACATGACCCTGCCCGGCTACGGCCATGCGCAGAACCTGCTGACGCTCGCCTTCACGCCGCCGTTCCTTGCCGCGACGCTGTGCCTGTTGCTGGCGGCGGTGGCGGTGGGCTGGCGCGCGTTCCTGCGCTTCGGGCCGCCGCTGGTGCCCGAGCGGGCCATCGCCTTCGGCAAGCGCGCGCTGGTGAGCAATGCCGCCGGGCTGGTGCGCCGTACGCGCCGTTTCCACCTGCTCGGCCCGCCTTACGCCGACCGCGCGCGGGAACGGCTGGTCGCGGCGCTGGCCCTGCCGCGCGGCGTGGATGCCGAGCACACCGACGCCGCCATCGACCGGGCGCTTGCCGCGCGCGGGGCTGATGGTGAGCCCTTCTCCGTGATCGCCGCCCGCCTCCATGCGGCCGGGCGTTCGCACGATCTCCTCAAGGCCGCGCGCGATCTCCACGCGCTCGAAAGGACGCTGACCCGATGACCGAGACTGCACCCGATATCGCACAAGTAGGCGCGCTCGCGCAGGCGATCCGCGCCGAAGTGGGCAAGGGCGTGATCGGGCAGGCCGAGACGATCGAGCATCTGCTGATCGCGCTGATGGCGCGCGGCCATGTACTGCTGGAGGGGCCTCCGGGGACCGCCAAGACCTTCCTTGCGCAGTGCTTCGCGGCGACGCTGGGGCTGGACTTCGGGCGCATCCAGTTCACGCCGGACCTGATGCCGGGCGACATTCTCGGCTCCAACCTGTTTAACTTCCAGACCAGCCAGTTCACCCTGACGCACGGCCCGATCTTCTGCGACCTGCTGCTGGCGGACGAGATCAACCGCACCCCGCCCAAGACGCAGGCGGCGCTGCTCGAAGCGATGCAGGAGCGCCGCGTGACGCTGGACGGCACCGCGCATCCGCTGCCGCCGCACTTCACCGTGGTCGCGACGCAGAACCCGATCGAGAGCCAGGGCGTCTACCCGCTGCCCGAGGCGCAGCTCGATCGGTTCCTGTTCAAGGTGCTGGTCGATTATCCCAGCGCCGAGGAGGAGCGTCGCATCGTCGCGCGCTATGGCGAGAATCGCGGTGCGCCGACACCGGCGGAGGTGGGCATCGTCACGGTCACGACCCCTGCGCAGCTGGAAGCGGTGACGCGGGCAGTGGCCTCGGTGAAGCTGGCGGACAGTGTCACCGACTACATCGTGCGCCTCGTGCGTGCGACCCGCGAGTCTGCGGACCTGTCGAGCGGTGCCTCCCCCCGCGCCGCCGTGTTGCTGGCCGGTGCCGCCCGCGCCCGCGCCGCGCTCGATGGGCGCGACTACGTGGTGCCCGATGATGTGAAGGCACTGGCGACTTCGGTGCTGCGCCATCGCCTGCTGCTCAGCCCGGCGGCCGAGATCGAGGGCAAGCAGGTCGAGGCGCTGGTCGCCCAGCTGGTCGAGCAGACCGAAGCGCCGCGCTGATCCGGTGAAGTTTGCCTTCGCCCCGATAGTCCCGACGGCCCGCGCGGCGGTGACGCTGGCGGCGATCGCGCCGGTCGCGCTGGTGATCGCGGCGGCGAGCCCGGACTTGTGGGTGATCGCGCCGGTCGCGGGGCTCGCCGTGCTGGTGCTGGTGGTGATCGACGCGCTGCTCGGCGGCCGGGTCGCGGACCTTCGGGTTACGGTGCCCGGCGACGTCGAAGTCGGCGCCGAGGGCCGGATGGAGGCCGCAGTCGCGCTGCGCTCCGGCAGCCCCTCGCGCGCGGAACTGGCGCTGGAGTGCGACCCGCGCCTCGCACCCGGCGGGCGGCTGGTGTTTCCGCTGATCGCCGGTGACGACGGCTGGCGCGGCTCCGGCACCTTCACGCCCTCGCGTCGCGGCACGGGCAAGGTCACCCGCGCATGGCTGCGCTGGACCGGGCCGCTCGGCCTCGGCGCGCGGCAGCTGGCGGGGACTCTGGACGAGACGGTGCGGGTCTGGCCCAACGTCGCCGCCGTGCGCTCCCCCACGCTGCAGACCTTCCTCAAGGATGCGCAATATGGCCTGCTCGCCCGCCGCATCCGGGGTGAGGGCACGCAGTTCGAATCGCTCGCCGAGTACCAGCCCGGCATGGATCGCCGCCGGATCGACTGGAAATCGTCGGCCCGCCACGTGCACCTCTATGCCAAGGAATACGAGGTCGAGCGCAACAACCAGATCGTCTTCGCCTTCGACTGCGGGCAGGCGATGTGCGAGCCGATCGCCGGGATGCCCCGCCTCGATCGCGCGGTCTCGGCGGCGCTGGCGACCGCTTTCGTGGCGCTCAAGGGCGGCGACCGGGTCTCGCTGTTCGGCTTCGCTTCGCGGCCCGAGGTGGCGACGCCCTTCGTCACCGCCAGCAGCGAGTTCCACCGCCTCCAGCGCGCGGCGGCGGGGCTGGAGTACCGCACGGAGGAGCCCAACTTCACCCTCGCCCTCGCTACGTTGGCGGGGAGGCTGCAGCGCCGCTCGCTGATCGTGATCTTCTCCGACTTCTCCGACCCCACCAGCGCCGAACTGATGATCGAAAGCATCGGACGGCTGGTGTCGCGCCATGTCGTCCTGTTCGTGACGATGGCGGACGAGGAACTGGAGACGCTGTCCACCGCCGAGCCCGACGACATGGAAGTGCTGTCGATGGCGGTCGCCGCCGATGGCCTGCTGCGCCAGCGCGCGCTCGTCACCCGGCGGCTGCGGCAGATCGGCGTCGATGTGATCGAGGCGCCGTGGCGGCAGGTCGGCACCCGGCTGATCGATGCCTACCTTGCCATCAAGCGTTCGGGAGCGATCGGATGAACGCGATATCGAATGCCGCCATCGAAAGCGCCGCGCTGCGTTCCGACCGCTTCCGGCTGGAGCGCGAAGCGGACTGGCAGCGGCTCGAGAATATCGTCGTGCGCATGGAGAAGGGGCGCCTGCGCGGCATCTCGGACGAGGACCTGCTGGCGCTGCCGGGCCTGTACCGCACGGTCGCCTCCAGCCTCTCCATCGCGCGCGAGACGTCGCTCGACGCGGCGACGCTGGGCTATCTGGAATCGCTGGTGCAGCGGGCGTGGTTCGTGGTCTACGGCCCGCGCTCGTCGTTGTGGGAGTGGTTGCGCGGGTTCCTCGGCGGCGGCTGGAGCCGGGCGGTGCGCGGCATCGGCTTCGAGATCGGCATCGCCCTGCTCGTCATGGTGGCGGGCGCGGTGGTCGGCTGGCTGCTCGTTTCGCACGATCCCGAATGGTACTTCGCCCTGATGGGCCGCGAGATGGCAGGCGAGCGCGTCCCCGGCGCCACCGCCGAGGCGCTGCGCGGCACAATCTTCGGCAACACCGAGAAGACGGGCATGAGCATTTTCGCTGCCCAGCTGTTCAGCAATAACGCGCAAGTCTCGATTCTCGCCTTCGCGCTGGGCTTTGCGCTCGGGATTCCGTCACTGCTGCTGCTGGTCCACAATCTGGCCGGGCTGGGGGCGATGGGGTGGGTCTACTGGAAGGCGGGGCTGCTGCTCGACTTCGCGGGGTGGATCAGCATCCACGGCACGACCGAACTGTTCGCGATCCTGCTCTCGGGCGCGGCGGGGCTGCATGTCGGGCGCGCGATCGCCTTTCCCGGCAACCGTCCGGTGCTGACCGCGACCGCCGAGGCCGGACGCCGCGCGGCGGTGGTCATGGTCGGCGTAGTGCTGATGCTCGTCGTCGCCGCGCTGCTGGAAGGCTTCGCGCGCCAGCTGGTCGACCAGACGCCCGCGCGCCTTGCGGTCGGCGGGTTCATGCTGCTGGCGTGGAGCGCCTACTTCTTCGCCTATCGCGGGAGGGCCGGGCGATGAAGCGCCGAGTTAATCGGGGGCGCTCCGGCAAGCAGCGCGTGCTCGTGACGCCGGAGGGCATCGCGCTGCCGGTCACCGTGGCGGGGCGCGGGGCGCGGGCGGGGGCGCTGATCCTCGACCTTCTCATCATCGTCATGCTGATAATCGGCACCTCGATCGCTCTGATGCAGATCGCGGGCGGCGCGGCGCAGATCGCGCAGGCGGTCGATGGCAAGGGGGCGGGGGCACAGGCTCTGCAGTTCCTCATCGTCGTGTGGATCGTGGCGATGTTCCTGTTCCGCAACGCCTACTTCCTCTACTTCGAACTAGGGCCAAGGGGCGCGACGCCGGGCAAGCGCATGACCGGCATCCGCATCGCCGCGCGCGACGGCGGCCGCCTCACCGCCGAGATGGTGATCGCCCGAAACCTCCTGCGCGATATCGAGATGTTCCTGCCGATCCCGCTCATCGCCATGGCGGGGCCAGACAACGGCATGGCCTGGCTGGCGGCGGCGGGGTGGCTGGCGATCTTCCTGCTCTTCCCGCTGTTCAACCGCGACGCCCTGCGCGCGGGCGACGTGATTGCGGGAAGCTGGGTGCTCGAACGCCCGAAGCAGAAGCTGGAGGCGGCGATGACGACCTCCGAAGCGCCGGTGGCCGAGCGCTTCCAGTTCCGCTTCGAGGATCACGAACTGGCGGTCTACGGCGAATTCGAGCTGCAGGCGCTGGAGCGCGTGCTGCGCGAGGACCGGACCGACGCGGTCGAGACGGTCTACCAGACCATCGCCGAGAAGATCGGCCGCAACGACGGCTGGGGCGCGGAGCGGCGCTTCCTCTCGGACTACTACACGCAGTTGCGGGCGCGGCTGGAAGCAGGCATGCGCATGGGGCGCCGCAAGGCCGACAAGCACGCAGAGTAGAGCATGAACCTGACCATAAGGCCCGACGACCTCACCTCAGAAGCGGTGCTGGCGCTGCTCCAGTTCCACCTCGACGAGATGCATCAATGGTCCCCGCCCGAGAGCGTCCACGCCATGCCCGCAGCGCGCCTGCGCCAGCCGGACGTCACGTTCTTCTCCGCATGGGACGGCGATGTGCTGGCGGGCTGCGGCGCGATCAAGCACCTTTCCGAAAGCCACGGCGAACTCAAGTCGATGCGCGCCGCGCCCGAGTATCGCGGCCGGGGCGTGGGCAAGGCGCTGCTGCTGCGGCTGCTGGAAGAGGCGAGAGCGCGCGGCTACGCCCGTGTCAGCCTCGAGACCGGGCGGCCCGAGCCGTTCCACCCGGCCCACGGCCTCTACCGCGCGCACGGCTTCGTCGAGTGCGCGCCTTTCGGGGACTACGTCTCCGATGATTTTTCGATCTGCATGACCAAGGAACTGTAATGGAGCTTCGTACCGCCACCCCCGCCGATGCCGCCGCGCTGGCGCGTCTGGGCACCGACAGCTTCGTCGCCAAGTTCGGCCACCTCTACGTGCCGGACGACCTGGCGAACTTCCTCGCTGGTTCGCACAGCGAGGCCAAGGTGGCGAAGGAGATCGCCGACCCTGCGATGCGGGTGATGCTGGCGGAGCGGGACGGGCACCTGCTCGGCTACTGCAAGCTGGTGATGGCTTGCGGCTGGCCCGAACATGCGCGGTCAGGGAGCGTGATCGAGCTCAAGCAACTCTACACCGCGCCCGAGGCGACCGGGCAGGGCATCGGCGCGGCACTGATGGACTGGGCGCTGACGGAAGCGGCGGCGTTTGGCGCGGGCGAGGTCCAGCTTTCGGTCTATTCCGACAACCCCGGGGCGCAGAAATTCTACGCGCGCTACGGGTTCGAGAAGGTCGCCGATATCCACTTCATGGTCGGCGAGCAGCGGGACGAGGAGTTCCTGTTCGCGAAGGTGCTTTAAGGCTCCTCCCTGTCGCGAAGCGATGGGGAGGGGGACCGCCCGCGTAGCGGGTGGTGGAGGGGGCGAACCCCTCCGTCAGCGCTTCGCGCTGCCACCTCCCCATTCCTGCGGAACAGGGAGGATAAAATGCCTTCACCTTGGATGGCGCGCGGCCAGCGCAATTCCGGCAAGGTTCTGCTCACGCTTGATCCACCGTATGCGCGCAGGACGAACCTGAGCCGCCAGCGCAAGGAAGCGCGCCGCGTGCCGCCCCGGGCCATGCCCGTCGCGCAAGGCCCGGTTGGCCTGACGCACAACCTCCGCCGCATCGCCGATCAGCTCGACCTGTTCCAGCCCCTGCTCCCGGCAGAGTTCCAGTGCATGGATCAGCGCCAGCCACTCGGCATCGCTGTTGGTGCCGCAGCCGCAATCCTCAAAGACATGCGCCACCCCGCGTATCACCACGGCGACTTCGATGGGGCCGGGATTCGGACGGCAGCCGCCGTCGAAGAAGACCTTCAGGCGCTTCATCAGCCCGAGCGGTGGTAGGGATGCCCGGCCAGGATCGCGGTGGCGCGCCACAGCTGTTCGGCGAGCATCGCGCGGACCATCAGGTGAGGCCAGGTCATGCGGCCGAAGCACAGAAGGTGGTCGGCCTGCGCCCGCGCCTCGTCACCGTGGCCGTCGGCGGCGCCGATCAGGAAGCGGCATTCGCGCACGCCCTCGTCGCGCCAGCGGCCGAGCAGCGCGGCGAACTCTTCCGAGCTCATCAGCTTGCCCCGCTCGTCGAGCAGGACTTCACGGACCGGGGTATGGGCGGGAGGCGGCACCTTGCCGCCGACATCGGGCAGCTCGCTGTGCCTGAACGGCCAGGTGATGCGCTTCGCGTAGCGATCCAGCATCTCACCCTCGGGCGAGCGGGCGATCTTTCCGCGAGCGATGATGTGCAGCAGCATGGGTTCAGGGTGCAATCAGGCCGGAACGCGGGGACGGAGCAGGGCCCCCGCGTGATTTCCTTGCGATTTTCCGGTCACCGTCGCGACCGGAGGATCATCCTCTAGGCAGCGGTCAGGCTGCCCCGGACGGGCCGTCGAAGCCCCACATCCGCTCGAGGTTGTAGAACGTGCGCACTTCGGGACGGAACAGGTGGACGACCACGCTGCCCGCATCGACGAGCACCCAGTCGGCCGCCGGAAGGCCCTCGATACGCGGATGGCCGAAGCCGTTCTGCTTCAGTCGCTCGCCGAGTTTCTGCGCCATGGACGCAACCTGGCGGGTCGAACGGCCCGAGGCGATCACCATGAAGTCGGCGATGCTCGATTTGCCGTCGAGGTCGATCGTCACCAGTTCCTGCGCCTGATCGTCGTCCAGCGACGAAAGCACGAGGTTCAGCAACGGATCATCGCTTTCGATCGTGACCGGAAGCGGGGTGGCGCCGGTTGATTCCGGCTGTAGTTCTGCCTGTGGCATCTTGGTTGGGTTCTGCTCCTTTCAAAACCGACCGGGCAGGATGAAGGCCATCCTGCCGCGTTCGATCGTTTGCCGTGTAAGCCGGGTATGCGGGAAGATGGCCTGAAAGCCGATCATTCCGCCGTTCCGGGGATCAAGTGGTACGTGACCGCGTCACGCGAAGGTCGATCTGAGAACCTTCGTGCCCAGTCCGGATCGGCCTGGCGTATCGCCGTTGCCGACCGCGTATCGGGGTCGAATCGCAATGTCACCAGCGCGGGTGCGCTCCACTCTTCCGGACCGCGAAGACTGGTCAGGGGTCTCCGGAATTTCCCCAGCCAGGCCATCGCGGGGCTCGCGAGGGCAGCGCCATCATACCCCGGACGCGCGATTACCGCAATCGGCATGAGTCGGCACAGCGTCCGCCAGTCCTTCCAGCGGTGCAACTGGGCGAGGTTGTCCGCCCCCATCAGCCATACGAAGCGCCGTTTCGGGTAACGGTGAAGGAGTGCGCGGAGGGTGTCGACGGTGTATCGGGTGCCCAGTTCGCGCTCGATCGCGGTGGCCCGGATGCGGGCGCCCCGCGCCTGCTGCTGCGCCGAGCGCATCCGCGCGGCCAGCGGGGCCATCCCGGCCTTGGGTTTGAGCGGATTGCCCGGCGAGACCAGCCACCACACTTCGTCGAGCGCAAGCGCCTCGACGGTGAACAGGGTGACGCGGCGGTGTCCACCGTGGGCCGGGTTGAAACTGCCGCCGAGCAGGCCCGTGACGGGCCCGGGGCGGGTTCGGGTCCGCCTCAGAACCAGATTCAGGGCCGGGCCTGCCCGGT
>NZ_ALVC01000440.1:0-3952 GCF_000293195.2 Sphingomonas sp. LH128 | reverse complement strand
TCGCCGATGCCAAGGCGCTCGACGAAGCCGGAGCGTTCTCGATCGTGATCGAGGGCGTCGTCGAGACGATCGCCATCGAAGCCACCCGCGCCATCGCCTGTCCCAGCATCGGCATCGGCGGCTCGGCACAGTGCGACGGGCAGGTACTGGTTACCGAGGACATGCTCGGCATGTTCGAGCGGGTGCCGCGCTTCGTGAAGAAGTATGCCGACATGGGCTCGGTGGTTTCGGAAGCAGCCGCGCAGTACGCCGCAGAAGTGCGCGATCGCAGCTTCCCCGGCATCGAGCAGACTTACCAGCCGAAGTGACCGGGTCCGGTGGCCCACGCGAAACCGGCTTTTCCGGTTTCGCCCTTTGCGGTGGTTTATCCTCCCTGTCGCGCAGCGATGGGGAGGGGGACCGCCCGCGCAGCGGGTGGTGGAGGGGCTGGGAATACAAAACCCCCTCCGTCACCGACTTCGTAGGCGCCACCTCCCCATCGCTGCGCGACAGGGAGGATAAGGGTCAGCCGGGCCTTTTTCGCCGCAGCAGATACCGCCACACGCCCACGCAGTTGATCGCGAACAGCGCCACGTTCTGCAGCCCGATCCCCTCGGCCTTGTCGTCGAGGAATCCCCAGGCCACCAGGGCGATCGAACTGGTGACGAAAATGACGAAGCCCCAGCCGGTCCATTTGCGGCCGAGGTCGAGCGATACGATAAGCGCCGCCACGGTTCCCGCAGCGGCGCCATAGTATTGCAGGCATTGCAGGACGACTTGGCTCATCCTCTCGCCTTCTTCTCAGGCCCTGTTGTGTTTGTCATCAGGCCCGGGCTCTTGCGGCCCCTCTCCTACTCGTGAAACGTCAGGTGCGCAGTTGCAGCGGCTCCAGTTCCTGTGGCCGGGCGCTGTCGGGGCATCCGGCAAGGGCATAGGAGATCGCCGCGAGGATCGCCTGTCGTGTAAAGGGTTTCTGGACGACCCCGATCGCGGTAGGCGCCGGGGTGTCGATCTGGCCGGGATTGGCGGTGACGTAGATCACCCGCACGCCGTAACGGCCGGAGAGATCGCGTGCGATGGCCGGGCCGGTGAGCCCGTCGCGCAAGTTGAGATCGACGAGCGCCACATCAGGAACATCACCCAGCATGCCTAGCGAAGCCATGTCCGGAACCGTGCCGACGACGGCATGGCCGCCATCGGCAAGGATATCTTCCAGTTGCAGCGTTACCAGGAACTCGTCCTCGACGATGAGGATTTTCCCGGAGTTGGCCACCATCGCATCCAAGGTACGTTGTCCCGGTTCAGGCAGCCACGCGCTGGGCGAGGCGAGCGGTGTCGGCATTGACATTGGCGATCTTCACCAGTTCGCCGAAGAAGGCGTCGATCGCCTCGCCGCCAAGCACGAAGTTGTGGCGGAAGTCCGGCAGCTGGCCGGATTCGATGATCTTGGAGAGCATCGCGCGGGCGCGGCAGATGCGGCTCTTAACGGTGCCAAGCGCGATACCGCAGATATCGGCGATTTCCTCGTAGGAGAGGTTGCCGGCCGCTACGAGCACGAGGGCCTCGCGATAGGTTTCGGGAATGGCGGTCAGCGCGCGCAGGACGTCCGCCAGTTCGACGGCGCTTTCCTGGCTGGCTTCGGCGCGCAGGATGCGCTCTGCAGCCAGCTCGTCGTACTCGCCATGGAAGCGGGCGCGGCGGGCTTCGGAGTAGAAATGGTTGCGCAGGATGGTGAAGGTCCACGCCTTGAAGTTGGTGCCCGCGGCATAACGCTCGCGCGCCGCCCATGCCCGCAGCATGGCTTCCTGCGCCAGATCGTCGGCGCGGTCACGGCAGCCGCACAGACCGCGCGCGAATGCACGCAGGTGCGGCGCTACCTCTGCCAGCGCGCGGCGGAAATCACGGTCGCTGAGCGCGACCTTTTCGGGCTGGACCCCTTCGACGCCTGCTTCGACAACAGTCGACATTGCGTTACCCTCCTCTGAGAAAACCAGTCGGATAGCTAACGGCGGTGCGGCGAAAATAGTTCCCGGCAATGTCCTGAAATCGCCCATTTCGTTGCGGAAGCGACAGAAATCAGCGCCAGACCGAAAAACTTCCCGAAAAACTTTGCCGTATTTCCGCAGGATCGGCGGAACAATCATGGCCCATAAAAATTGAGGCCCCCGTCCACTTGAGTGGGCGAGGGCCTCCGGGATCGGATCACCACCGGTTTGCGGGGGGGTGGGGGAGCCAGTGGTGATATTGTGGGAACGTAGCGCCCCTTCGTTGGTTCCCGAAAAAGCGTCTCACCGCAAAAAATTTTCCGGTTGCCCTATACGCCCGGCGGAGTCAGACAAACGACACCGGCCTTCAGGCGCAAAGGGCGCCCATCGACGTGCAATCGGGAAGCCAACTTCCCCCATAGGCCTTGAGGAACTTGAATGTCCGTCTCTGATCAGATTGCGATCCAGCTGCCTTACCTGCGCCGCTACGCGCGCGCCCTCACCGGCTCGCAGCACTCGGGCGACGCCTATGTCCGCGCGACGCTGGAAGCGGCCCTCGCCGACCGCTCGCTGCGCGATGCCATCGCCCGCAGCCGCGCCGCGCTGTATGAGGCCTTCACGCGCATCTGGTCGACCGGCCATGTCGAGGAACCCGCGGGCGACATCGGCGGCGGGCACGAGCAGGCCGCGCAGGAGCGCCTCGCCGCCGTCGCGCCGACGCACCGCCAGGCCCTGCTGCTGACCTCGGTGGAGGAATTCACGCGCGAGGAAACCGCGACGATCCTCGGCCTCGAGGTCGAGGAAGTCGATGCGCTGGTTTCCCAGGCGATTGCAGAGATCGAAGGGGAAAGCGCAACCCGCGTCCTCATCATCGAGGACGAGCCGCTGATCTCGATGCAGCTGGAAGGTCTCGTAACCGACCTTGGCCATACCGTCGTCGGCACCGCCGCCACGCACAAGCAGGCGATCGAAATCTTCGAGAAGCACCCCGCCGGCCTCGTCCTTGCCGATATTCAGCTGGCCGATGGCAGCTCGGGCATCGATGCGGTGGAAGACCTGCTCAAGTTCGGCGAAGTGCCGGTGATCTTCATCACCGCCTACCCGGAACGCCTGCTGACCGGCGAGCGGCCGGAGCCGACCTACCTCGTGACCAAGCCGTTCCAGGAAACCACCGTGCGCGCAACGATCAGCCAGGCGCTGTTCTTCAACTCGACGCGCCCGCAGGCCTGAAGGCCCGGCGCCTCCGGGAACATCGCTCATAGACCGCCGGTAGCGCGCGCCTTCCGATGCGACGCCGTCATTCCCGCCCGGGCGGGAATGACGGCGGACACGTATCGTTTCAGTCGTGCTCGCGCCCCCCCGAACCCATGTAGAGTTCGCTGCCGGTTTCGCGGAACACCTTGCTTATCTCGGCCATGCCGGCCTCCGCCTCTTCGGCGGCGACGAAGGTTTCAACCGGCTGGTTCTGCTTCGCGGCGAACTCGCGCACTTCCTGGCTGATCTTCATCGAGCAGAACTTCGGCCCGCACATCGAGCAGAAATGCGCCGACTTCGCGCCCTCCGCAGGCAGCGTCTGGTCGTGGTACTGCTCCGCCGTGTCGGGATCGAGCGACAGGTTGAACTGGTCGCGCCAGCGGAACTCGAAACGGGCGCGAGACAGCGCATCGTCGCGGACTTTGGCCGCCGGGTGGCCCTTCGCCAGATCGGCGGCATGGGCGGCCAGCTTGTAAGTAACCACGCCGACTTTCACGTCGTCGCGGTCGGGCAGGCCGAGGTGCTCCTTGGGCGTCACGTAGCAGAGCATCGCCGTGCCGTACCAGCCGATCATCGCGGCACCGATGCCGCTGGTGATGTGATCGTAGCCTGGAGCGATGTCGGTGACGAGCGGACCGAGGGTATAGAACGGCGCCTCACCGCAGGCGGCCAGCTGCTTTTCCATGTTCTCCTTGACCTTGTGCATCGGCACATGGCCCGGCCCCTCGATCATG
>NZ_ALVC01000439.1:0-2560 GCF_000293195.2 Sphingomonas sp. LH128 | reverse complement strand
CGCATCCGCTGAGCGGCGCCTTGCCGGTGGGGTGATGGATCGGTCTTAAGGTCGCAGTTATTTGCGAACTTAGGAGCGGTGTTTGTGGGACGGATCACGGTTTTCGGCGGGCCTGAACGCCGCCGACGCTGGAGTACCGAGGAACAGCGGCGTATTCTGGAAGAGGCTTTTGCGCCGGGCGCGTGCGTCGCGCAGGTTGCCCGGCGGCACGACGTCTCCACCGCGTTGGTCTATACCTGGCGGCGCAAACTGTGCCTGGTGGCTGCCGCCGGGCAGGAAGGCCGTGGTTTCGTCGAAGCTGTGATGTTGGACGACAAGGCCGTCACGCCGGTTCCCGGGCAGCCGGCGATTGTAGTGGAGCTTTCCCATGGTCGCCGGGTGAGCATTTTCAGTTTGGCGTCTCCCGCGATGGCTGCGGCAGTCGTGGAGGTTCTGGCGCGATGATCCCGATCCCGGGCGGCGTGAGGGTGTGGCTTGCGCTGGGGCATACGGACATGCGGCGGGGAATGCGCTCGCTGGCCCATGGCCCTGCAGGTCCAGCAATCGCTGAACAAGGACGTCCATGCGGGCGATCTATACGTCTTCAGGGGACGAAGTGGATCGCTGTGCAAGATCTTGTGGCATGACGGCCTCGGGATGTCGTTATATTCAAAACGCCTGGAAAGAGGGCGTTTTGTCTGGCCATCTGCAAAGGATGGGACGATCGCGATCTCGGCCTCGGCGATGGCCTGCCTGCTGGAAGGCGTAGATTGGCGCAACCCCCAGGAAACCTGGCGACCGACACAGGTCGGGTGATTCCCGCCTGCGTCAAAATAGCAGCAGGACCGGCACAAAAGTGCTGTAAATGCTGGGTTCCTGAGGACTTGCGGGTTATAATCCGCGCATGGTCTCCAGCGACGCATCCGATGAAGTTGTGCAGCTTCGCGCTGAACTTGCCATGGTGCGTGAACAGGCACTGGTAGCAGAGGCCGAGGCCGCCAAAGTCTGGGCGATCAACGCCGATCTGCGGGCTCGCAACGCCCATCTCGAACTGATGAACGAGCAGATGCGCCGCGAGAAATATGGCGTGCGCTCCGAGCGCAGCCGGCGCCTGCTCGACCAACTCGAGCTGACCTTCGAGGAACTGGAGGCCAATGCCAGCGAGGCCGAGCTGCTCGGCCAGATCGCTGCTGCCAAGACCACTACAGTCCAGGCGTTCACCCGCAAGCGATCCACCCGCCGCGACTTCCCCGCCGATCTTCCGCGCGAGCAGGTCGTCATCCCCGCGCCGGACCTTTGTCCGTGCTGCGGCTCGGACGATCTGAGCCATCTGCCTGCGGCGGTCACCGAAACGCTCGAGCGCGTTCCGGCCCGGCACAAGGTGATCCAGACCGTGCGCGAGAAGGTCTCCTGCCGCCAGTGCGAGAGGATCAGCCAGCCACCCGCGCCCTTCCACGTAACCCCGCGCGGAATGTTCGGGCCGCACTTCCTGGCAAACCTCGCCTTCCAGAAGTACGGCCTGCACCAACCTCTGAACAGCCAGCGGGACAGGCTAGAGGCCGAAGGCATCCCCTTGAGCCTCTCGACCCTTGGCGATCAGATCGGCGCTATCTGTGTGGCGGTAAAGCCCCTGTTCCTGCTGCTGGAAGCCCACGGGCTGGCCGCAGACCGCCTGCATGCCGACGACACTACCGTCCCGCTTCTGGCCAAGCTCAAGACCAGCGTGGCGCGAATATGGGACTATGTGCGCGACGATCGCCCGTTCGGCGGCACGGCTCCGCCGGTGGCGCTATGCTATTACTCGAGCGACCGCAGGGGGGAACATCCCCGCACTCACCTGGCAGGCTACACCGGGATTCTCCAGGTCGACAGGTATGCCGGCTTCAATGCCCTGTTCGAGGAAGGCCGGGCGGACAAACCCATGACCCGCGCCAACTGCTGGGTTCACGCACGTCGGGAATTCTTCAAACTCGTCGACCTCAGGCAGCAGCTCAAGCGCAAGAAGAAAGGCACAGCCCCGCTCGTCTCGCCGCTGGCGAGCGAAGCGCTCGAGATCATCGACCGGCTCTTTGCCATCGAGCGCGACATCAATGGCAAGCCAGCCGCCGAGCGCCTGGCCGTTCGCCAGAAACTGTCCGTTCCCATCGTTGCCGAACTCGAGGCCTGGATGCGCGACACGCGCAGCAAGCTCTCTCGTCACGATGCCGTGGCCAAGGCCATCGCCTACCTCCAGAACGACTGGGACGGCTTCGTCACCTTCCTCGCCGATGGCCGGATCTGCCTCTCAAACAACGCCGCCGAGCGAGAGTTGCGCAGCGTGGCTCGGGGCAGAAAAGCATGGTTGTTCGTCGGCTCTGATCGTGGCGGCCAGCGCGCTGCGATGATGTTCAGTCTCTTCGGCACCGCGCGTCTCAACGACGTCGACCCGCTCGCCTGGTTCACCGAAGTCCTCGCCCGGATCGCCGATATCCCCCAGAGCCGCCTTCACGAACTCCTCCCTTGGAACTGGAAGGCCGCTCAGCAGCAGGTCGCCGAGGAACTCGCCGCCTGAACTCCGGCGGCTCCGCGCCAGCTAGCGGAT
>NZ_ALVC01000438.1:0-1935 GCF_000293195.2 Sphingomonas sp. LH128 | reverse complement strand
GGCGGCGGCGATCCGCTCGAGACGATCGAGCTGCGTTTTTTAGACGCAGAGACCGCAGCGAACTACTGCCGGCGCCATGGATTGGACTTCTCGCTCCATGGCGCGCCGGGTCGCCAGCATCCGCTTCCCAGTCGCCTGCCAGCGGAACCGACGCCGGTGGTGTGCTACTGGCCAACAGGTCCGCACGCACGGTGCTGCGGCCGCTATCCGGCCGCGCTTGAAAACGCCTTGGGCTCGGGAAGCGCGGTTGGCGTCGGGATGATGGCATTTTCACATTCACCCATGATCAGAGGAGACGATTGATGCGAAAAATTCGTACAGCCGTCCTGGTCGGCGTGGCGGCGGTCGCCGCCATCGGTACCGCGCTGGCGGCGAGCCATGGCAACCATGTTATGAAGGTCGGCCTGCCGGTCGGTACGGTCGCGCGCATAGAATATGAGGGAGATGTCGCGCCCAAGGTGACGGTCACGCCTGCCTGGAGCGTTGCACCAATCACCTGGCTCGATCCATTCGAGCCGGGCTCATTAGCTCTGTTCGATCGCATCGCGGCCGACATGGACCGGCAGAGCGACCTGATGATGCGTCAGGCTCGCGCCTTGCCGCTCCCGGCAATGGCCGATGACGGGAAGATCGACCTGACGGCGTTGCGCAGCCTGCCTCCGGGGACCGTCAGCTACAGCTTCGTCTCGACAATCAACGGCGGAAGCACCTGCAGCCGCAGCCTTCAGGTCACCTCGCTTGGCTCGGGGCAGCCACCGAAGGCCGTGTCTAACAGCTCGGGTGACTGCCACGCAGCGCGGCCGGCAACTGCCTAGCACCCGAACCGAACGGACGCAATGCGCCGCACATGACGCAGCCTCCGTCGACCATCCCGGCCGCTAATTCAAAGCCACCTGAGTCATAAGGGAGCGGCGTGGGCGCCGCTCCCTTTACTAGTTTTCCGTTGCTTGACCCATGCACATATCACCCAGCATCCTTTCCTCCTTTATCACCCTGCTCGTCACCATCGGTCCGATCGAGACGGCGGTGGTCTTCGCCGGCCTGACGGCCGGAATTCACCGCAGCGAGCGGATCAGTCTCGCCTCGCGCTCGGTCACGATCGCCGCTGGCGTGCTGCTGCTGTTCGCTGTTGCGGGCGGCGTCGTTCTTTCGCTCCTGCATATCTCGCTGCCCGCATTTCGGGTGGCTGGCGGCGTGCTGCTGTTTCTGCAGGCCTTGACGCTCACCTTCTCAAGTCCTGGACTCTCATCCATCAGCGAAGGCGAGCGCCGGGAAGCCGAAGAGCCCGGCGATATCGCGGTCTTCCCAGTGGCGTTTCCCTTGATCGCGGGCCCCGGAAGCCTTTCGGCCGCCGTGCTCGTCATGGGCCGCACCGAGAACTGGATCGAGGGCGGCAGCGTGCTCGCGATGATCATGGTTTGTATGCTGTCGACCTGGCTCGCGATGCTCGCGGCCGACCGCCTTGTCCTGCTGCTCGGCAGCACTGGTGCCGACGTCGTCGGCCGCATTTCCGGCGTGCTTCTCGCCGGCCTCGCTGTCCAGTTCGTCTTCGACGGTCTCGCGGCCGCGCCGTTCCTGGCCAGTTGAATCCGCCGCTATGCGGCCTCGTCGAGCACCCGAAGAACTCGATCGAGCATGGCGGCGTTGGAAGCGGCCTTGGGCATTTCGCGGCGGGCGAAGCGCTGAAGCGGTGCGAGGTCCCGCTGCGGCAGCCGCAGCGTGATCAGGCTTTGCCCCAACTCATCCCGAGGTACGCGCTGCGCTGCCTTGCCCGATTTTAGGAAATGATCGAGGAGTCGCTTGCGGTCGGCAAAACTCCAGCCCAGCGCTTCCAGCTCATCGGGTGGCACCGACAGCAGGGCGAGCGCGAATTCCATGATGTCGTCGAAGGCGAGGACGAGGCGGACCGTCCGTCCGCCCCGCCCGCGCCAGCGC
>NZ_ALVC01000437.1:0-672 GCF_000293195.2 Sphingomonas sp. LH128 | reverse complement strand
CTTCCATACCAGCGATGACTATTATTCGACCCTTGCGCACGAACTTTGTCATAATGCCGTAACCCAGATTATGCCGCATGGCCTCCGCTGGAGGCCAGACAGCCCGGCATCGGCCATGCGGCTGTTCGGCATAATCAGAGCCCTTCTAAGAACACCAAGAGGTTATCGTCTGGTCGGAACCGGCCGGGCGGGGTGGCAGGGGCCGCGACGCGAGCGAGCGCCTTTTCCTTCATTCTCATGTCGGCATGGATGTAAATCTGGGTGGTCTCGACGTTTTCGTGACCAAGCCAGAGCGCGATCACCGTTTGATCGACACCGTGGTGGAGCAGTTCCATCGCCGTGCTGTGGCGAAGCGTATGCGGTGTGACCCGCTTGGTGCCGAGGCTCGGGCATGCGCGCGATGCCGTCAGGCAATGCTTGCGTACCAGATGTTCGAGCGCGTCGCGGCTCAGCCGCTCGCCCCGGATCGATGGGAACAGCGGCCTGCTCTCATCCTCGTCGTTGCCGATCCACGTCGCCAGCAGCTTAGCCGTTTCGCGGCGAAGCGGGGTGGCGCGCTCCTTACGGCCCTTACCCATACAGCGGACGTGCGCGCCGGTGCCGAGCGCCACATCACCCCGTATAGCGCGACGATCTGGGTGAGAGGTCAGCGACTATCAGGATGAGAACAGA
>NZ_ALVC01000436.1:0-1092 GCF_000293195.2 Sphingomonas sp. LH128 | reverse complement strand
AGATGGGAAGGCAAGACATCGACGCGCTGATGATTGATGGGCGCAACGCCGACAATCTTCGCGGCGACCCGATCACCGGCGACCGCTACACCTCGGTCGAATTCATGCAGCGCGAATGGGACCACATGTGGACCCGCATCTGGCACGTCGCCGGCCGCACGGCTGAGCTGGAGGAGCCGGGCGACTACGTCGTGCACAACTTCATGAACGAGTCCGTCTTCTGCGTTAAGCAGGACGACGGCTCGATCAAGGCGTTCTACAATTCGTGCCGCCACCGCGGCATGCGGCTGGTGTGGGACGCCAGTTCGCAGGACTCGTTCCAGTGCCCCTACCATGGCTGGGTCTGGGGCAAGGACGGCGTGCTGAACTATGCGCAGGACCCGCAGGACTTCCCGCAGGGCAACCCCTGCGGGAAGCTGAGGCTCAAGGAACTGCGCTGCGCCACCTGGGGCGGCTTCGTGTGGTACACGATGGACGACGAGGCGCCCGAACTGCTCGACTTCCTGTCGCCGATGCCGGACCTTTACAAGAACTACCCGATGGACACCGCCGTGCGCGTGTTCTGGATGAAGATCGACCTCGAAACCAACTGGAAGTTCGCCACCGACAACTTCTCCGAAAGCTATCACACCCGCACCGCGCACCCGCAGGTGCCGCCATGGATCGACCAGGACGTCGACACCGCGCGGCACGAGATGTGGGCGAACGGTCATGGCCGCACCGTGCAGCCGATGCGCCCCTCGCTGTCGGATCGCCTGCCAGACGGCGTGGTGCATCCCTTCGACATGATCCTGCAGGCGTGGGACATCGATCCCGCCGCCTACCCGGACTACGAGACCAAGGCGATGCAGGGCTGGCTCGACCTCAAGGCCGCCAAGAAGCGGCTGTGGAAGGAGCGCGGCTACGTCCACTACGAGCACATGGACGACGAGGAGATCACCGACAGCCCGCATACGGTGATGTTCCCCAACGTCACCATCAGCTTCCTGCCGGACAACCTGATTTTCTTCCGCACCGAGCCGCACCCCACCGACCCGAACAAGTGCACGTTCGATCTGTGGTGCATGGCCTTCCCGGTCGAGGGACAGGCCG
>NZ_ALVC01000435.1:0-1556 GCF_000293195.2 Sphingomonas sp. LH128 | reverse complement strand
GGTCAAGCGCGTCTATGTGCAGGGCGACGCCCCGTACCGCGACGAGCCCACCGACATCGACCAGTGGTTCGTCCGCGCGCAGACCGGCGCAATGGTGCCGTTCTCCTCCTTCGCCAGCACGAGCTGGTCGGTGGTCCCCACCAGCCTGTCGCGCTTCCAGGGCCTGCCTTCGTTCGAGTTCTCGGGGCAGGCGGCAAGCGGCTACAGCTCGGGCCAGGCGATGGACCGCATGGAACAGCTCGCCGCCCAAATCCCCGGCACGACGGTCGCATGGTCGGGCCTGTCCTATCAGGAGCGGCTGTCGTCGGGGCAGGCGCCGATGCTCTATGCGCTGTCGCTGATCGTCGTGTTCCTCTGCCTTGCGGCGCTCTACGAGAGCTGGACGATTCCGCTTGCGGTGCTTTTGGTGGTGCCTTTGGGCCTCATAGGTGCCGTTGTGGCCGTCAGTTTGCGCGGCCTGGACAACGACATCTACCTTCAGATCGGCCTGCTGACGACGATGGGGCTGGCGGCGAAGAACGCGATCCTGATGATCGAGTTCGCGGAACAGGCGGAAAAGCGCGGCAGCAGCGTGATGGAAGCCGCCTTCGAGGCTGCGCGCGTCAGGCTCCGCCCGATCCTGATGACCAGCTTCGCGTTCATCTTCGGCGTCCTCCCGCTCGCGCTTTCCACCGGCGCGGGTGCGAACAGCCGCATCGCCATCGGCACCTCTGTCGTGGGCGGGATGATCACCGCGACGATCCTGGCGATCTTCTACATCCCGTTCTTCTTCGTGCTGGTGCGGGCAGCCGCGCTCAAGCTGGGCGGCAGGGAGCATCCCGCGCGGCCGCAGGAGGAAATGGCATGAAGCCTATGAAATTCGCCCTGCCGCTGCTGCTTTCGGCCTGCTCGATGACGCCGCGGGATGTCGTGGTGGCGCCGCCGGTGCCGGAAACCTGGCCGAGCGGGCCGGCCTATGGCGCACAGCAAGCTGCCTCGCCCGAAACGATCGGTTATCGCGGCATCTTCGCCGACCAGCGGCTGCAGAGCCTGATCGCACAGGCATTGGAGAGCAACCGCGACCTGAAGGTCGCCGCCGCCAACGTCATGGCGGCGCGGGCGCAAGTTCGTATCCAGCGCGCGGAGCAATTGCCCCAGCTCGACCTGACCGCCGGTGCCACGCATACGCGCAGCAACAACAGCACCCTGGGCAATCAGGGCGCCGCGACCGGTGGGCAGGCCCGATCGCGCACGAGCCATTCGGCGCAGCTGGGCATCACCGCCTTCGAACTGGACCTGTTCGGCAGGCTGGCATCGTTGAGCGAGGCCGAACAGAATCGCTATCTCGCAAGCGAAGCGGGCGCCCGCGCCACGCGGCTCGCGCTCGTGGGGGACATCGCGGACGGCTGGCTGGCCCATGCCGCCGATGCGTCGCTGCTGCAGGTCGCGCTCGATACCGTCGCCAGTGCGCAGCGGACCGTCGCGCTCACCCGCGCGCGCCTGGACGGGGGCATCGCGCCGCGCTCGGACTTGCGACAGGCGGAGCAGATCCTCGCCACCGCCGAGGCGGACGTTGC
>NZ_ALVC01000434.1:0-2258 GCF_000293195.2 Sphingomonas sp. LH128 | reverse complement strand
CCCCCGCCGCCAGCCGCGCCTGGTCGGTCAACTCCGACAAATCGTTCTCGATCTCGAAGGTAAGCTGGTCGAACAGGTCGCGCTGGCGCACCGCGGCGCGCTCGACCCGGTCGGCGCTTGAGGCCATAACCATCGTGACACCGGCCACGATGGTGAGGCAGACGGTCGCGCCGTAGGCCCAGTTGGTGATCGTCGCGATACGCATGGCCGGAAGCTAGGACGGCATGGTTACTTTTTGGTGCATCCCACCGAGAATTGGAACCACATTCACGCCATATGGCCACCGCAATTCGCGTGGATGACCTGCCCGGTGATCACCGAGGATCGCGCGGAGGCCAGAAACAGGAATACTTCGGCGATTTCCTCAGGTTTCGCGAGGCGGCCCAGCGGCAGGGCCGAGGTGACGGCGGCCACCGCGCCGGTCTTGTCGGTTTCCATCAGGGCCTTCACCGTTTCCGTCATCGTCGGCCCTGCGGAGACCGCATTGACGCGCACCAGCGGCGCGGCTTCGACCGCCATCGCGCGGGTCAGCCCCTCGATCGCGCATTTAGACGCGCCGTAGATGGCGAGCCCCGGGGTGGGAAAGCGCGCGGCGGTGGACGACATGTTGACGATCGCGCCGCCCCGCGCCCGCAGTTCGGGCAGCGCCGCGCGGCACATCGCGAATGTCGCGCCGAGATTGCTGGCAAGGGTGCGGGCATAGTCCTCGTCCCCGGTGTCCTCCACCAGTGCGGTCGGATACCAGCCCGCGACGTTGGCCAGCAGGTCGAGCCCGCCCAGTTCAATCGCCGCCGCGACCGCTTGCGCCGCGACTTGCGCGTCGGCGGCATCGCCCGCGACGACCCGGACGTTCACGCCATGCGCTGCGGCGATGCGGCGGGCGACGTCCTCCAGCCGTGCCTCGTCGCGCGCCACCAGCACCACGTCGCCGCCGCGTGCGGCGAGCGCCTCGGCCAGCACCGCGCCGATCCCGCGCGAAGCGCCGGTGACGATGGCCACGCGGCCAGCGAATTCCCCGGTCATGACTGCGCCGACACCCGCTCGTTCCGGATTACCCTGCCGCTTTCGTCGATCACCATGCGCAAGGCATAGCGCTCTCCGGGCTTGCCGCAGTCCTCGCTATAGATGACCCGCTCTCCGCGGATCGCCGAGTAGGCTTGGTCGCCGAGGCGATAGAGGTGCGTGCCGTGCTCCGCGTAGACCCAGGTGCCGCCCGCCAGAAGCTCCACCGCCACGAGCGCGCCCAATGTCGCCCGCACATTGGGCCTTGCCGACCACGCCCGCATCCGGCTGGGCAGCGTGTCGGCATCGTCGTACTCGCGGAGCGGGACCAGCCCCAGGAACACCGCCCAGCGCCGCAGCACCGCCATGATATGGGCGATCAGCAAGGCGGCGAGGATGCAGCAGGACATGGCGCGTCAGCTTACCGGAACCAGATGCAGTTCGGTGCGCATGTCGAGGTCGAACGCCAGCGCCGCCTTGCCGTCCGGCCCGGCCTGCAGTTCCTGCCCGGTCTGCACCACGCGGTAGCGCGCACCCGGCACCAGCCGCGCGAAGCCGAGATCGACGCGCGCCGGGCCTTGCCCTGCCCGCAGCACCAGCGACAGGTCGCGCCCGTCGCTGACCGCGCGGGTGACGATGGTTTCGGGATAGCGCGCCTCGGCCAGCAGCGGGCCGGTCTTCCACGCTTCCGGCAGACCCTTGTTGACCATGTCGCGCACGGTGTTGCGGCGGGTCCAGGTCAGCGCATCGGCCATGCCGGGGTTGTACTGCGCGTCGATGCTCTCGCGGGTGGCCGCGATGATCTCCTCGTCGCCCATCTCCAGCGCGGCCCACAGCACCATCGTCAGCGGGTTCAGTTCGGGCCACTGCGCGAACGAGAAGTTGGCGGGCTTGCGCGTGTCCCAGCCCAGCGGCAGCAGCTTGAAATCGAGCGTGCCGTCGGGGCGGCGGGCGATGAAGTCCTGCTTGAGCACCTGCCACAGCCGCTCCGCCTGATCGGGCGCGTGCGGGGTGAGGAAGCGGATGCCCCATGTCTCGCCGAACAGGCCCGACAGGCTGGGCACGGTGAAGCCGAAGGGCGACGAGGTGCAGACCTTCACCCGCCCATCGGCCATCATCATTTCCTGCTCCATCGTCTGCTCGAAGCGGTCGCCGACCTTGCCGATCATGTCGGTGCCGTTGCGCGCATCGTGCAGCGCCAGCGCGGTGCGGCCGACAAGGTTGCACATCGAATAGATCCAGCGCGGCTCGCACGG
>NZ_ALVC01000433.1:0-6048 GCF_000293195.2 Sphingomonas sp. LH128 | reverse complement strand
TGGTAGATCGCCATGACGCTTCGCACACTGCCTTACTTAGCGCACGTCGGCAACGACGTATAAGCGCGCACTCACATTCTCTGCCGTTCCTGTGATTGACTTCGCCGCATTTCTGGATCGGAACGGTTCCTCGCGCACGCGAACGTGCTACGCTGCGGCTCCATTCATGGGCGCGAGGGAGAGAATATGCGCAAGGTCCGCGACTATGATGCCGAACTGAAGGCGCTGGGCGACAAGGCCCGAGCGCTCAAGGCGAAGAAGGTCCAGCAGCTCGGCGAACTCGTCACGTCAACCGGGGCCGATGCGCTCGATGTCGATGTGCTGGCCGGCGCCCTGCTCCACATTGTCGCCGAAGCACAGGTCGAAGGAAATCGGGAGGCGTGGCGCTCCGATGGCGCTGCCTTCTTTCAGCGGCGCGGGCGCAAAGCTGTCGGCGGTAATGCAGACCATCGTCAGGGCGCAGGCGAAACTCCAACAGGCGACGCTCAGAACTGAAGCCGGACAGCGCCGCCATGACAGCAGGGAATGGGTGATGCGACGCAAGGAACGGACCCGCCACCTGATCGAGCTGGGCGGCCTCGTCCAGAAGGCGGGCCTCGTCGATCTGACCGACGACGATCGCGCCACCCTCTATGGCGCGATGCTCGAACTGGCGGGACGCGCGCGGGGTGAGGATGCCGGCGATGTGCTGGCGCTCTGGAAGCGGCGGGGCAAGCGAGCCTTCGACGCGGAAGCAGAAGGTGCGGCATGACGCGCTATGGTGGCCGGCACTGGCTCCTCGCAATCGGTGTGTCCGCTATCGCCGGCTATGTCGATGCGATCGGCTTCCTGAAACTCGGTGGCCTGTTCGTGTCGTTCATGAGCGGCAATTCGACGCGGATGGCGGTCGGGTTCGTTGCCGAGCCGCATGTCGCCCTCACGGCCGCCCGCCTCCTGGCCGGGTTCGTCGCCGGCGTGATCGCGGGCACGCTGCTGGCGATGGCCGCTGGCCCCTATCGCAAACCCGTGCTGCTGGGCTTCGTCGGCATCGTCCTGGCGCTCGCCGCATCATCGGGCGTGGGACTGTCCGATACGCTCGCGACCACGGCCATGACCGTGGCGATGGGCGGCGCCAACGCGATCTTCCAGCGCGACGGCGAGGTCAGCATCGGCGTCACCTACATGACTGGCGCTCTGGTCAAACTCGGGCAGCGCCTCGCTGCCGCCCTCGTCGGCGGCCCTCGCTGGCAATGGGCGCCCTATCTCGCCTTGTGGGGCGGGTTGATCGCAGGAGCCGCTGCCGGAGCGCTCGCTTATCCGCGTGCCGGCATGGCCAGTCTCTGGATCGCGGTCGCGGCGGCATGGCTGCTGTGCGTCTATGCGGCTCTTCTAGGACCGGCGGAGCGCTTGGCAACACGACAAGATACGATGGCGCGAGAGGTATGAGCATGACGTTAAACATCGACGCGATCCGGCGTGAGGTCCGCGCGCTCGACTATGCACGCGGCAGCTCGGCCGAAGCCGCCCTGTGGCGCGACGACGATGCCGACGCCCGCGCCAATCTCGCGATCGAAGGCATGGCGCTCGAACCGGACGACTGCGCGCTGTTCGACATGCTGCGCGAGGAAGCCGTGCCCCCTCCCCTCGCCACCGCGATCGTCCTCAAGCTGCTCGGCCATCCCGACGCTGCTCCGGCGCTGGCTATCACGCCGATCGAGGCGAAGTGACATGGAGTGGCTGCGCCAGCTCGGCCGAGCGATCCGCAACATCGCCCACATCGCCCGTCACAACCCGATATGGGCGATCACGGCGCTGACCCTCAGCCCGATCGCGCTTGTCCGCCATCTGTTCAAGGTCGCGGTCCTGCTCCTGATCGTCGGCCTGGTCCTCGCCGGCACCATGCAGTTCGTCCTGCACTCGCTGCTCGGCCTGGCCCGCGATTCCCATCTTTACCAGATCGGCATGATGCTGACGTTCCTCGTCATCATCCTCGTCACGCTGCGCGCCCTCTTCCAGCCCCTCATCTTCCAATATGGCGGCCCTGCCGGCGACGACACCCATGGTTCCGCCCGTTTCGCTTCCGATCGCGAAACAAGGCCCCTCGCCCAGGGCGGCGACGGCCTGCTGATCGGCCGCGACCACAAGTCGGGCAGGCTGCTACGCTACGCCGGTCCCGCCCATCTGCTGACGATCGCGCCGACGCGCACCGGCAAGGGCGTGGGCACCATCATCCCCAATCTGCTCGACTATCCCGGCCCGGTCGTCTGCATCGATCCCAAGGGCGAGAATGCCCGCATCACCGCCCGCCATCGCGCCCGCTTCGGCCCGGTCCATGTCCTCGATCCGTTCGATGCGACCGGCCTGCCCTCGGCGGCGTTCAATCCGCTCGATCGCATCGACCCGGACGGCCTCGATCTCGCCGACGACTGCATGACTCTGGCCGACGCGCTGGTCTATGACGCTCCCGGCGAAGCCGGCGAAGCGCATTGGAACGAGGAAGCCAAGGCGCTGATCGCCGGCATCATCCTCGCGATCGTCACCAGCGAGCCGCCGGCGACGCGCACCCTCGCCACGCTGCGCGACCGCCTGACCTTCGCGCCTGCCGCCTTCACGGCGATGCTCGAAGCAATGCAGGCGCAAGGCGGCCTCGCTGCGCGCGCCGCCAACCGGCACCTGGGTAAGTCCGATCGCGAGGGTGCTGGCGTGCTCTCGGCCGCGCAGCGGCATACCCATTTTCTTGATAGCCCGCGCATGACGGCCGTGCTGGGGCATTCGGATTTCACCTTCGCCGATGTGAAAGCGAAGGCCACGACGGTCTACCTGGTGCTGCCGCCCGATCGGCTCGCCACCTATGCCCGCTGGCTGCGCCTGATGCTCGCCCAAGGGCTGACCGATCTGGCCCGCGCGCCGGCTTCGGCCGAACGTCCCGTGCTGTTCCTGCTCGATGAGTTCGCCGCGCTCGGCCGCCTTGAACCCGTCGAACGCGCCATGGGCCTGATGGCCGGCTACGGCATTCAGCTCTGGCCCATCCTGCAGGATGTCCACCAACTCCGCGCGCTCTATGAGCGCCGCGCCGGCACCTTCCTGTCCAACGCCGGCGTGCTGCAGATATTCGGGGTCAACGATCACGACAGCGCCAAGCTCGTCTCCGATCTGCTCGGCCAGGAGACGGTCGTGTTCGAAACGATGAGCCGCGCGATCGACGCGGAGGAAACCGGCATATCGTTTGGATCGCAGCATGTCGGCCGCCCCCTGCTCACGCCCGATGAGGTCCGCACGCTACGCGAGGATCTCCAGCTCCTGTTCCTCTC
The DNA here is from genome assembly GCF_000293195.2 of Sphingomonas sp. LH128. Classification (NCBI taxonomy): domain Bacteria; kingdom Pseudomonadati; phylum Pseudomonadota; class Alphaproteobacteria; order Sphingomonadales; family Sphingomonadaceae; genus Sphingomonas; species Sphingomonas sp. LH128. The sequence goes on along the minus strand of NZ_ALVC01000433.1, from coordinate 2,758 downwards.
CGGGCAGCGGCCGATCGTCGCCGCAAAGCTGCGCTACTATGCCGATCGCGAGTTCGCCGGTCGGTTCGACAAGGCGTGATAGAACCTTTTGGAAGGGTGGAGATACTGACAATGCCGAGCAAAATTCCGGCCATCCTCGTTGCCCTCATCGGGGCCGCGCTACCGCTGAGCACTGTATGCGCGGCTTCCAAGCCCGATCCATGGGCGACGCTGACCATCAAGCCGTCCTGGCAGCAGCAGACCCGGATCGAGTTCGGCACAATCAGGCTCGATCCCGATACGCGCCAGCTCCATTATTGGATGCGCCGCACGCAAGGGGAGACGGTGCAGCAGGCCGACAGCCGAACTTGCCGCGCCATGCGCGCCGTGATCGGCGAGATGAAGCAAATCGAACCCCTTCAGCCCGATCCTCCGGGGTTTCAGGACGGCGATCTTCTCATCACGGCGGATGGCACCTGGTACACGCTTGAAGGCCCCGGCAGATACCAGGACAGCCATATGGGCAAGTTCCGGGTGGAGGCCAATGTCGGCACGCCCCTCGCGCGATGGGCACGCCGGGTCGAAGAAGCCCTGGCGCCATGCTGGAAATGATCGACGGGCCGCCTGATAGGGGGCGTTTGCGGGAGGGGGCGGAATCCTACGCTAAGGATTTGGGCCAGCGATATTCCCCGGTTAGATTGATGTGTTCCCATCCCAACGGCGAGACGTGGGCGAGTAGATCAGGCGCGATATGGGTACCGCTGGCGGCCCGGGTATTGACGACCTCGCCGAGCTTCATGGTGTTCCAGAATATGATGATGGCGGCGAGCAGGTTCATTCCGGCGATGCGATAGTGCTGGCCTTCGCCGGATCGATCCCGGATTTCACCTCGGCGGTGGAAGCTGATGGCGCGCTTTAGGGCGTGGTGGGCCTCACCCTTGTTGAGGCCGATCTGAGCCTGGCGCTGGAGGCCGGCATCAAGAATCCAGTCGATCATGAACAGGGTTCGCTCGATGCGGCCCACCTCTCGCAATGCGAGGGCCAGCTCATTCTGGCGCGGGTAAGAGGCGAGCTTGCGAAGAATCTGGCTGGGGGCGACGATCCCCGCTGCGATCGTCGCCATGATGCGCAGGATGTCGGGCCAGTTGCGCTCGATGAGCGGTTCATTGATCTTACCTCCGACCAGCGCTCGCACATTGGCCGGCGTCGCGTTGGGCGTGAAGGCATAGAGTCTTTTCTGAGGGAGATCGCGGATACGGGGGGCGAACCTGTAGCCGAGCAAGGCGCAGGCGGCGAACACATGATCGGTGAAGCCGCCCGTGTCGGCAAAATGCTGGCGAACGCGGCGGCCCGCGTCATTCATGAGCAGCCCGTCCAGGATATAGGGAGCCTCGCTGACCGTTGCCGGGATCACCTGGGTTGCGAACGGCGCATATTGATCGGACACATGGCTGTATCCCTTGAGGCCCGGGACGTTGCCATATTTCGCGTTGATCAGATTCATCGCCTCGCCCTGCTCGGTAGCAAGGAAGAACTGCCCGTCGCTGGATGCCGATTGCCCTTGTCCCCAGAGGGCGGCCATGGGCAGGGCGGCGTGGGCCTCCACGATCATGGCGAGCGCCCGATCATAGGCGCTGCCTTCGACATGCCAGCGCGCGATCCGCAGCAATTCCCAGAAGCTGTGCGTGTTGGTCGCCGCCGCCATCTTGCGCAAACCGAGATTGACGCCTTCCGCCAGCAACACGTTCATCAGGCCGATCCGGTCGCTGCAGGGCGCGCCGGTGCGCAGATGCGTGAACGCCTCGGAAAATCCGGTTCGCTCATCGACTTCCAGCAACAGATCGGTGATCCTCGCGGGCGGGAGCTGTTGATAGAGATCGAGCACGAGATCCTCGGCCCCTTCGGGCGTGTCGGCCCTCAGCTTGTCGATGTGCAGCTTGCCGTTCTCGATGATGCCGCCTGGGATCGTGCCGGTTCGCGCCGCGCGGCCAAACTCCTTCAGCCGTGTATCCAGTCGAGCCCTGCGCTCGGCCAGCCATTCGCCGGGTCGCAGCGGCACGGCGAGCCGCGCGGTCTGCTCTATCGCCTGTGGCGGGACCAGAAGCTGCTTGAGGTCGCCATAGCGGCGCGATCCCGCCAACCATATGTCACCGGACCGGAAGGCGTCGCGGATGTGGAACAGCACCGCGATTTCCCAAAGCCGGTGGTCGCCGCTGGGCTCAGCGCGAAGATGACGATGCCATTTCGAGTTGGGACGTAGAAAATCCACCGGCGGATCGACCTTGATCCCGTTACGCAGCATCGCAACGGCCGCCAGAAGGGGTGACTACACGAAAGTGACGTATCTGCACGGAAAGGGCGAACGGATAGCGAACGTCACGCGGCAAGTAGGGAGTTGACGGCGCGCAGCGGTCGCAAGGCGTCCGGATCGGGTTGATCTTCAACATTCCAGCTATAGTCACCGGTCAGCGAGATATGCTCCCAGCCCAATGGCGCGATGTGGCGTGCGATTTCGTCGGCTGTGCCGATGTCCGCCAGCGCCATTTCGAGATAGCGAGTGTTCCACAAGATGATGGCGGCGACGAGCAGGTTGAGGCCGGAGGCGCGATAGGTCTGGTTCTCGAACCGACGATCGCGCAGTTCGCCGAGCTGGTTGAAGAAGAGCGCGCGGGCGAGCGCGTTGCGGGCTTCGCCTTTGTTGAGGCCCGCCTGGGTGCGCCGGCGCAGGTCGATGTCGCGCAGCCAGTCGAGCATGAAAATGGAGCGTTCGAGGCGGCCC
>NZ_ALVC01000432.1:0-2211 GCF_000293195.2 Sphingomonas sp. LH128 | reverse complement strand
CGGTCCCGGGGCAAGCCCGTTACCGCGAAGTCAGTCGCTCTCGCCGCCGCCGGCCAGGAAGCCGGAGATGCGCTCGCAAGCATGGGCCAGGCGGGCACCGGCCTCGGACAGCGCCGTGCCGTTCATGGCGCCGTGGAAGCCGGCCATGACCAGCGCCATCACCACCCGGTTGCGGCTGTCGTAGATCGGCGCCATCAGCGCCACGAGCGGATAGACCCGCTGCCCGTCGACCTCGACGAGCGGCACCACCGGCGGGTCCTCGGTGCCCGAGCGCACGCCGAGTTCCTCTTCGCTGCCTGGACGGCGCAATAGCGCGAGGTAGCCGTGCGCGCGCACGAACTCGAGCCCTGCGCGGAACTGGCCGAGATTCTCCTCACCGAGCGGCGGATCGGCCCGAGATACCCATGCATCGGCGTCCCGCGCGGAACGGGCGAAGAAGGTCATCGCCTGAATCCAGCGCAGCGGCATGCGCGTGCCCAGCGGCACCGGATAGCCGATATGGCTGAGTGAGGCCGCGCGTTCCCGCAGATGGATCACGTCGCCTTCGAGGAAGTAGGCCCCGCAGACCACGTCGAATTCGTCGGCCAGGCTGCGCATCTCGGGCTGCGCGACCTGCAGCGGCGAAAAATGCGCCGCCGCCGTGCGCCCGATCGCCGCCAGCGCGGGGCCGAGCACGTAAGTCTTGTCGGTCGTGCGATAGAGGTAGCCGACATCGACGAGGCCGGTCAGCAGCGCATGGCAGGTCGCGCGGCTCAACTTCAATGCCCGCACCAGATCGGTCAGAGCGAACGCCTGCCCGGGATGGTCGGCGATGAAGTTGAGGATGGCCGCGACGCGGGCGACACCGGGAGAGGAACGCGACATGGCTGCTTTCGATATTTCGAACCGTTCGGGCCTATTGGCAATCGGCACGGTTCGTCAATAGGCACGCCTGTTCATTAAAGCGAACTTCAGCCGCGCCCGAGCCGGTCCTCCATCATCCGCGCCAACTCGCGCCGGGCCACCTTGTTGGAATGGAGGAGCGGTATCTCCTCGCGTTCCAGCGGAACATAGGCACGCGGCACCTTGTAGCTGGAGAGACGCCGACGCAATTCCGCCTCGATCACGGCGAAATCGAGTTCCAGCCCGTCGCGCGCAATCACCGCCGCGACCAGCAGCGCGCCGCGCTCGCGGTCCGGCAGGCCGACCACGTAAGCGGTGTGCACTCCTTCCAGCGACTGCAGTTCCATCTCCACTTCGGCCGGGGAGACGTTGGAACCAGACACCTTGATCATGTCCCCCCCGCGCCCGACAAAATGAATGCGCCGTCCTTCCGGGCGGTCCTCCATCACGCACATGTCGCCGGTGCGATAGTAACCGTCGGGTGTGTAGTGCTCCGCCCGCTCGATCTTGTGGAGGCCGCTGGCGACGGGATAGCCGCGCACCTGCATCTCCCCCGCCTCGCCCGCCGCGACCGGGCGGTTTTCGGCATCTGCGATACGGATTTCGTAGCCCGGCCCGAAATGGTCCATCGGCGCACAGACCGGCCGTCCCGGCGCGCGGAAGTCATCGCCCCACGAGTAAGGCCCCAGCGTCTCGCTCATGCCGAGGCCCCACCACGGCTTCGGTCCGCGCATGGCCGCAAGATCTTCCTCCGCCAGCACCGAGCCCATCGCGAAGCGGCTGTTGGAAAGCGTGCGCTCGGTGCACACGACGGTCGCCCCCGCTTCCAGCCCCGGCACGAGGTACATCATCATGCCGCCGACCCAGAACATCGGCAGGATGCAGGCCACGCGCTTCCCGGGCACATGCCCCATCATCTCGCGCATCGTATGGCTGCGGAAGCAGACGGGGCCATGGGCATGGCGCACGCCCTTGGGCAGCGCCATCGAGCCGGAGGTGTAGATCTCGACCATCTGGTCGGTCGGATGGACTTCGGATTCGACCTCGCGCAGCAGGTCTTCGCCTACCGTCGCGGCGGCCCCGGCCAGCCAGTCGAGCGGTGTGATGCTGGGAGGCAATCCCTCTCCGTCCGAGGCGATCCAGCGCAAGTACGGCGCCCTGCCAAGCCGCAGCGCGCCGCTCTCCTGCCCGTCCAGTTCGGGGAGCGCCTCCAGCACGCGCTCGGCATAGTCCTTGCCCAGCATGGTGCGCTGGAGGATGAGCCCCTGCACATCCGACTGGCGCAGCACGCGGACCAGTTCGTTGGCGCGGATCATCGTGCTGATCGGC
>NZ_ALVC01000431.1:0-15008 GCF_000293195.2 Sphingomonas sp. LH128 | reverse complement strand
CTCGATGCCGCCGCGCTGAATGCGCTGCTCGCCAAGGGCGAGGAGCTGGAAGGCCCCTTGCCCGTGACGCCCGAGGCGCGCGAGGCGCTGGTCGCCTCGGCCGACGGCGACGGGCGCTTTTTGCTCAACCAGGCCGAGACGCTCTATGCGGCGAAGATTCCGCAGCCGCTCGATCCGGCGGGGCTCGGTCAGTTCCTGCAGCGGCGCATGGCGGTCTACGACAAGGACCGCGACGGGCACTACAACCTCATCTCCGCGTTGCACAAATCCGTGCGCGGATCGGACCCGCAGGCCGCGCTCTACTACATGGCGCGGATGCTGACGGCGGGCGAGGAGCCGCTGTTCGTGCTGCGCCGTCTCGTCCGCATGGCCAGCGAGGACATCGGCATGGCCGACCCGCAGGCGCTGGTACAGTGCCTCGCGGCCAAGCAGGCTTACGAATTCCTCGGCTCTCCGGAGGGCGAACTGGCGATCGTGCAGGCCTGCATCTACGTGGCGACCGCGCCCAAGTCGAACGCGGCGTACATGGCGTTCAAGTCCTCGTTCAAGGCCGCGCGGGAGACGGGGTCGGTCAGCCCGCCGCAGAACATCCTCAACGCGCCGACCAAGCTGATGAAGGACATCGGCTACGGCAAGGACTACGCCTACGACCACGATGCCCCCGATGCCTTCTCCGGCGACGACTACTGGCCCGAGGAAATGGGTCCGCAGGTCTACTACGAGCCGGTGGAACGCGGCTTCGAGCGTGAGGTGAAGAAGCGCCTAGAATGGTGGGACAAGAAGCGAGCCGAGCGGCGTCCTTCGACAAGCTCAGGATGAGCGGAAGTGGAACCACACTCTCAACCCGCTCAGGCTGAGCCTGTCGAAGCCCCCGGCGGCGGGCACGCAATGGGCGTCGTCCCGGACTTGCTCCGGGACCGGTGGCTGTCTTTAGGCACAGCTTCTCGACAAGGCGCCCCGACGCGACCTGGGCTGTTCACGGCCAGCGGTCCCAGAGCAAGTCCGGGACGACGATGACGCATTTCCGCCACTTCATCGCCATCGACTGGTCCGGCGCGCTGGGCGAGCGCCAGAAAGGCATCGCCGTCGCTCTGTGTGAAAGCGGCGACGCCCCGCCCCGCCTGCTGCGCCCCGCCGCCCACGCCGCATGGTCGCGCGCCGACGTGCTCGACCTGCTGCTCGGCCACTTGCCGCAAGACACGCTCGTCGGCCTCGACCTCGGCATATCATTGCCCTTCGCCGACGCGGGTGCGTTCTTTCCCGGCTGGGCGGACAGCCCGCCGAACGCCCGCAGCCTCTGGGCGCTGATCGACGCCATCTGCACCGACGACCCGCACCTCTCGGCCGCCAGCTTCGTCGACCACGTCGATCTCAGCGCCTACTTCCGCCGCCACGGAGGGCGCGAGGGCCCGCATTTCCACCGCCCCGGCGCCCTCCACAAACGCGGCCGCATGCGCGTGACCGAGGAGGCGCAGGCCCGCGCCGGATGCCGCCCCTATTCCAACTTCAACCTCGTCGGCGCGGCGCAGGTCGGCAAGTCGAGCCTCACCGGCATGCGCCTGCTCCACCGCCTGCAGGGGCGGGTGCCGGTCTGGCCGATCGACCCGCTGCCTGCGAGCGGCTCGGTGGTGACGGAAATCTACACCACCCTCGCCGCCGTCGAGGCCGGGCGCAGCGCAGGCCGCGCCAAAATGACCGACCACGCCGCGCTCGATGCGGCGCTCGAAACCCTGGGGTCACGGCCGACGCGCGTAGAAGGCCCGATCGACGACCACAGCGCCGACGCCCTCCTCACCGCCGCCTGGCTGCGCGTCGCGGCCCCGCGCGCGGACCTATGGCAACCCGCTGAACTCACGCCGGAACTCGCTCGCACCGAGGGCTGGACCTTCGGCGCGCGCTGACGCACAACCGCTCCCATAAGCACAGGGAGCCTCCCCCAATGAAGTCCATCCTGCTGGCGGGCATCGCCTGCCTCACCCTTTCCGCCTGCGCCACGACGATGACCGACGATCGCCGCGCCGACGCCGCCGTGGATGCCGCGCAAGTGGCGGAGCGAACCGCTCCCGCGCCGACGTGGAAGAGCTTCGTCGATGGCACCATCGAAGACTGGTTCGAGACCGACCCCGCCTTCGCGATCTACGAAGGCGCACACAAGTACGACGGCCGCCTGCCCGATTGGAGCGACGCCGGGCTCAAGGCCCGCGCCGCTTTCCTAAACTCCGTCATCGACAAGGCGGGCCAGTTCACCGCCCTCTCCGAAGCCGACCGCTTCGAACGCGACTATCTGGTGCAGGTCGCCAAGGGCCAGCTGTTCTGGCTGGAGGACGCCGACCAGCCGCACACCAACCCCGCCTACTACATCAACGGCGGCCTCGACCCGAACGTCTACGTCAGCCGCGACTATGCCGACAAGCCGACGCGGATGAAGGCGATGATCGCGTTCTTCAAGGCGGTGGCAGCGCAGGCCCCCAATATCCGCGCCAACCTGCCCGCCGCGATGCCCGCCAGCTTCATCAAGCTGGGCACCGACGGCTTCGGCGGCTTTGCCGACTACTACCGCGGCGATGCCCGCGCCGCCTTCGCCGACGTCGCCGACCCGGCGCTGCAGGCCGAGTTCAAGGCCGCGTCCGAAGCCGCCGCCGTCGCCATGAAGGGCGTCGCCGATCAGGTCGCCAAGGCCACGCCGACGCAGGATTTCGCGCTCGGCGCCGACAGGTTCTCGCGCATGGTGCTTGCGACCGAGGGCGTCAATGCCTCGCTCGACACGCTGGAGGCGGCGGGCAAGGCCGACCTTCTGCGCAACCAGCAGGCGCTGAAACTGGCCTGCGCGAAGTACACGCCGGGCAAGACCATCCAGCAGTGCTTCGACAAGATGCGCGCCGACAAGCCCAAGGACGGCCCCGTCGCCGAGGCCCGGCGCGAGATTCCGCAGCTCGCCGAATTCGTCCGCAGCCACGACGTCGCGACGATCCCCGGCACGAAAATGGCGATGGTCGAGGAAAGCCCGCCCTACAACCGCGCGAACTCCGCCTACATCGACCCCCCGGGGCCGCTGGAGAACGGCGGCTCGTCGATCTACTACATCTCGCCGCCCGACCCGACCTGGTCGAAGCAGATGCAGATGGACTACATCCCCGGCAAGGCGGACCTGCTGTTCACCACCGTCCACGAGGTGATGCCGGGGCACTACCTGCAGTTCCTCCATTCGAACGCGGCGCCCTCGATCGTCGGCAAGCTGTTCGTCGGCTACGCCTTCGCCGAAGGCTGGGCGCACTATGCCGAGGAGATGATGCTGGAGGCAGGCCTCGGCGACGGCGATCCCGGCGTGCAGGTGGGCCAAATCTCCAACGCCCTGCTGCGCAACTGCCGCTATCTCTCGGCGATCGGCCTGCATGCGCGGGGGATGACGCAGGCGCAGTCGAAGACGATGTTCATGGAGCAGTGCTACCAAGACGCCGGCACCGCCGAACAGCAGGCCGCGCGCGGGACGTATGATCCGGCCTACCTCAACTACACGCTGGGCAAGCTGATGATCCGCAAGCTGCGCACCGACTGGACCGCGACGCGCGGCGGGCGTTCGGCCTGGAAGGCGTTCCACGACGAATTCCTCAGCCACGGCGGCCCAGCGATCCCGCTGCTGCGCCAGGCGATGATGAACGAGCCCGCCCCGCACGCGGTATTCTGATTATGGGCTTTACCGGCGCCCCCCGCTCGCGGTAAGGGCGCCGGACTTGCTTGATGAAGCAAGCGCCGGCTTAGCTCAGTTGGTAGAGCACCTGATTTGTAATCAGGGGGCCACGGGTTCGAATCCTGTAGCCGGCACCACCGTCCCTTTCGGGCGGCGGATTACATTCCTGTAAGCGCGCGTTTCTCCCGCCGCGTTGACCTCCGGGTAACGGAATCCGGGTATTGGCCGGATGCCAATAAACGGGGGCAATTTCATGAAGCATATTACTTTGGGCGTCATCGCCTGTCTCGTGGCGGCTCCGGCCGCCGCGCAGACGCGTTCCACGGTCGCCGCGATCGAAGCCGCGGTGCCGGTCAACATCTATGGCCAGCCGATGCAGGGCAAGCTGATGCCGGCCAGCACCATGGTGAACGTCACGCCGCTCGAGGAAATCTCCAGCAAGCATATCGAAGTCGGGCAGACGTTCCGCTTCGCCACCGTCGGCGACGTCGTCGAAAACGGTGCCGTCGTCATTCCGCGCGGTTCGCCGGTGACGGGCATGATTTCCTGGAAGACCGGCCGCGCCATCGGCGGCAAGTCGGGCAAGTTCGAGGTCGAGTTCAAGAGCGTGACCGTCAACGGCCGCGAAATGGGGCTCACCGGCAAGCATCGCCAGGAAGGGCGCGGAAACACCGTCGGTGCGCTGCTCGGCTCGATCCTGATCAGCGGACGGTCCGCCGTCATGGTTCTGGGGCAGACCGTGCCCGCCTTCACGGCGGAACCAATTCCCTACTGATACCTGTCCAGGCAGCGGCCGAGGCGACCACGGCCGCTGCCCTATTTCTCCGTGACCCACTCCCTGCGCAGCCCCGGCCCCGCCAGCGTCATCAGCAGCGCCGCCAGCAGGTAGAGCACCAGCGCGAACAGCATCGAATAGCGCAGCGATTCGGCGCCCCATACCGGGGCCAGTGCCTTCGACAGCGCGCCCAGCGCATAGATGCCGCCGCCAAGGCCGATCAGGTTGTTGATCAGCAGGAACAACGCCGAAGCCGTCGCGCGGGCAGGCGGGTCGACGAGGTGCTGGATCGCGCCGGTCACTGGGCCGAGCCAGAAGTAGGCAAGCACCTGCGGGATCAGGAACAGCACGAAGGCCACCGGCACGCTGGTCGTCCAGATACCGCCCGCATAGAGCGGCACCGCCAGCACGAAGCCGATCGCGGGAACGCGGCCGTACCAGGCGCGGTCGCCCTTGCCCAGCAGGTCCGCCAGCGCGCCGCCGGTCAGCACGCCGACCGTACCACCCAGCAGCAATACCGCACCGAAGAACCACGATGTCTCGACGAGGGTGAGGTGGAAGCTGCGCTGCAGCAGGCTCGGCAGCCAGAAGGCGACGCCGTAGCCGAGCATCGAACTAGACGCCGCCCCGAAGCTGAGGAACCAGAACGCCCGCTTGCGCGCCAGCGTGGCGAAGACCTCTGCGAAACGCACGGTCGGCGCGGAGACAGGGCGCGGCTTGTCCTTCACCACCAGCTTGAACAGCGGCGCGATCAGGATGCCGCACAGGCCGACGATGAGGAACGCCATGCGCCAGTCCACCGCCTGCGCCACGTAGCCACCCGCCATCACCCCCGCCGCAGAGCCGAGCGGAATACCCAGCGAATAGACCGAGAGCGCAAAGGCGCGCCGCTCGCTGGGGAAATGGTCGCCGATCACCGCATAGCTGGGGGCCACGCCGCCCGCCTCGCCGACACCGACGCCGAGGCGGGCGAGGAAGATGTGCCAGAACCCCGTCGCCAGCGCGCAGGCGGAAGTGAACACGCTCCATACCACCAGCGAGCCGGTGATGACCCAGGATCGGCTCGTGCGGTCGGCCACCCAGGCCAGCGGCACGCCCAGCGTGGAATAGAGGATGGCGAAGGCGAGCCCGCCCAGCATCCCCATCTGCGCGTCGTCAAGATCGAGGTCCGCCTGGATCGGCCCGGCGAGGATCGAGAGAATCTGCCTGTCGACGAAGTTGAATACATAGACCAGCAGCAACATCGCCAGCACCAGTCGGGGGGATGTCGTCTTGTGATCGGTCATTGCGTTTGCACCCTTTTCGTCGTCCCGGACTTGATCCGGGACCGCTGGCCGTGAACAGCCCACCTTTCTGCGCGCAGCACGCTCCCAGCTAAAGACAGCCACCGGTCCCGCATCAAGTCCGGGACGACGGGAGATGCGCCTTCAGAAACGCCTCGATCGCGGCCAGCGCCACCGGCTCGTCGAGGATCGGGGCGTGGCCGACGCGCGGCACTTCCACCGCCGCATAAGGTCCCGAATGGCGGCGCGCCATCTCTTCCACCGTGGCGGTGCTCAGCAAGTCCGAGAGTGCACCGCGCACCACCAGCACCGGCACCGCACCCAGCAGTTCCCACAAGGGCCACAGGTCCGGCGGCACGGTCTGCGGGTCATCTCCCGCGATGCTTTCGGAAATCGCCGGGTCATATGCGAAGGAGACGGTGCCGTCGGCGTTCTCCCGGGCGATGCGGTGGGCGAAGGCGTCCCACTGCGCTCCGCCAAAATCAGGGAAGGCCGGGGCATTGATGGCGCGGGTGCGGGCGGCAGCCTCGGTCCAGTCGGCCATCTTGCCTCCGGGTCCGACGTAGCCCTGTATCCGCGCGAGGCCCGCCGGGTCGAGCACCGGGCCGATGTCGTTGAATATCGCCGCCTGCGCGAGGTCAGGCCGCATCGCCTGCATCACCATCGCCATGAGCCCGCCCATGGAGGTGCCGACCAGACCGGCGCGGGTAACGCCAAGGTCATCCATCAGCGCCAGCATGTCCTGCGCGTAGACGTCCGGCCGGTACTGTGCAGGGTCCGGATCCCACTGCGAGGCCCCTCGCCCGCGCTGGTCGGGCACGATCATGCGGTAGCGCCCGGCGAGCTTGTCCAGCAGCGGCTCAAAGTCCGCGCTGTTGCGGGTGAGGCCGTGCATCATCAGCATCACGGGCGCACCCTCGTGTGCAGGGTAGTCCCGGGCGACGAGGTCGAGCCGGCCGTCGGCGCTGCGATAATGATGGACGCGGTAGTCCATAGTCGGTGTTCCTTGTTCGTCCCGGACTTGCCGAGAGGGCTTCGAAGGCTGTGCCTGACCCTTCGACAAGCTCAGGGTGAGCGGGGTTAGTGTAAACCGCTCAACCCCGCACAGGCTGAGCTTGTCGAAGCCCCCTCGGCACAGCCCCTCAGAACTCCAGCGTCGCGGTTGCGAAGACCTGGCGCGGATTACCATAGTAGGCAGTCAGCGTGCCCTCGGTGCCAAGCGAGGGAATGAACCTCCCGCTCGGTGCCGTCAGCAGCGCACCGGTCGTCGGATTGGTCGCAAGGAACGTGTAGCCCGAGGTCTTGTAGCGCTTGTCGAGAATGTTCTTGCCGTGGACGCCGAAGCTCCAGCGGCTGCCCGGCGCAGTGTAGACTATGCTCGCATCCAGCAGCCCGAAGCCCTTCTGGTCGAGATAGGGATTGGGAATCTCGAACTGGTAGACCTTGCTGCGGTACGAGTAGGTCGTGCTGAGATCGAGATCACCCCCGCCCACCGGCGTCGAATAGGCAAGCGTGCCGCTGGCGGTCCACTTCGGCGTGTTCTGCACCTTGCGAAACTCCGCCACGTCGGTCGGAGTGGAGGCGATGTTGGCGATATATTCCTTGTACTGCGCATCGATATAGCCGAGCGCGCCCGACAGGCTCAGCCGGTCGCCCGAGGACATCAGGTCACGCCCCAGCCGCGCGTTGGCTTCCAGTTCGAAGCCCTTGAAGCGCGCCTTGCCGGCATTGGTGATGACGCCGCAGAAGGTCGGCAGCCCGCCCACGGTGCAGCCTGCGGAGCCCGGAATCTGCACGTCCTTGTAGTCCATGTAGAACCCGGCCGCCGCGATGTAGAGCCCGCCGCCGAAGAAGTTGCCCTTGTAGCCGACCTCGTAGCTGTCCACCGTCTCCGGCTGGAAGCTCAGGTAATCGGCGATCTCGGCGTCGGTGGGCGCCCCCGGCGTCGCGGCGGGCGCGTTGACGCCGACGCCGCGCGGGTCGAAGCCGCCGCCCTTGAAGCCCTGGCTGTAGCTTGCGTAGATGTTGTGATCCGGCGTTGGCTTGAAGCTGAGCGAGGCGCGCGGCGTGAACTTGTCGAACTTCGCCTTGCCGGAGAAGTTGGTGCTCGGCGCGCCAAGCGGCACTCCCGCCCCGCCGAATACCGGCGAGCCGCCGCCAAGATAGTTCTGCCGCAGGATCTGCGCCTTGCGCTCGTCCCAGGTATAGCGCCCGCCGACCGCGAGGCTCAACTGTTCGGTGAAATCGAAGGTGAAGTCGCCAAAGATCGCGAAAGTATTGGTATCGACATTGGCGCGGGTGAAGGCGGTCAGCCCGTTGAGCGCAGTGAACAGGCGCACGTCGAAATCGGTGTCGGCCTTGGCGGTCAGGTAATAGGCGCCCAGCAGGCCCTGCACCATGCCGCCGTCGTCCCACAAGAGCTGGACTTCCTGGCTCAGCTGCTCGTTGCGGTAGTAGGCGGGCACGTCCACATCGACGGCGGGCAGCGCGTCGAAGTCGATCGGCGAGGCGGAGTTGTCCTTGCGCCACGAACTGATCGAGCGGAACGTCAGCGCGTCAGTCAGTTCGGCGGTGGCATTGATCGCGAGGCCGTAGGCTTCCACCATCTGGCGCGGATCGTTGAGGCCGCCGCGCGTGTCGTAGACGTCGTCCAGCACCGGCGCGCCCGAGACGTAGCCCGGGATCAGGCGATGGCCGCCGCGCGCGTTGGACTTGTCCTTGGTATAGTCGCCCGAGATGCGGATCAGCACCGGCTCGCCATAACCGCCGATGTCGACGCTGGCGCGGCCCGCCCAGATGTCCTTGTTGTAGTTGTCCTGCCCCGTCGTCAGGTTCTTGCCGAAGCCCCCGCGCGACAGCCGCGCCACCGACCCGCCGACGCGGATGAGGTCGCTGACCGGCGCGGAGGCGGTGGCGATGAGGTCCGCCTGATCGTAGCTGCCGTAAGTGCCCTTCACCTTGAAGGAGAACTCCTGCGGCAACTGCTTCGTCACGTACTTGACTGCGCCGCCGATGGTGTTGCGCCCGTAGAGCGTGCCTTGCGGCCCGCGCAGCACCTCGATCCGCTCGACATCGTAGATATCGAGTACGGCGGCCTGAGGGCGGTTGAGGTAGACGTCGTCGAGGTAGATGCCAACGCCCTGCTCGAAGCCCGAGACCGGGTCCTGCTGGCCGACGCCGCGGATGAAGGCCGACAGCGTCGAGTTGGTCCCGCGCGAGGGCTCCAGCGTGACGTTGGGCGAGACGTTGGCGATTTCGGTGATGTCCACCGCGCCGGACTTGGCCAACTGGTCGCCGCTGAAGCTGGAGACGGCGATCGGCACATCGACCAGCCGCTCCTCACGCCGCCGAGCGGTAACGATGATGTCGCCGCCTTCCGCTGCGGTCGCCGCAGGAGCGCTATCCTGCGCGTTCGCAGGCGTCACGAAGCCGCCCGACAGAGCCAGCACACTCGAGGAAATCGCGAGGAATCGCACCCTTCGCATCACAGTCACTCCCATTCACGCTTCTTGTTGGCGATCTGCATATTGATAGTTGAATCGATTTTCAACTTTGAAAGTTTGCCATGGGCCACGGTCCGTTCTAACTGTGTCATCGTGAGCACAGAGCAGCCCTCCGCCGAAGGTTCGGCCAGCAAGATCCCGCGCACCGAGCGCGGGCGGCGCACCTTGCGCAAACTGCTGGACGCGGCCGCGCTCGAATTCGGCGAGCATGGCTTTCACGAAGCCTCGATCACCGGCATCACCCGCCGGGCGGGAACGGCGCTGGGCAGTTTCTACACGTACTTCAATTCCAAGGACGAAATCTTCCGCGCGCTGGTGGACGACCTTTCGGGCAAGGTGCGCGAAGCGGCGCGCAACGCCCGGCAGCAGGACCTGCCCGCGCTGGAGACCGAGCGCGCCTCGCTGATCGGCTTCCTGCGCTTCGCGGCCGAGCACAAGGAAATCTACCGAATCATCGACGAGTGCGAATTCGTCGATCCGGCCAGCTTCCGTCAGCATTACCAGTCCACCGCAACCCGCATCCGCGAGCGCCTCTCCGAAGGCATCCGCAAGGGCGAACTGCGCGAAGGGCTGGGCGAGGCGCATGCCTGGGCGATCATGGGAATGAACGTGTTCCTCGGCCTGCGCTACGCGGTCTGGGATGATGCGGAGGCGGAGGAGATCGCGGAACTGGCGAACTCGATCCTGCGCGAGGGGATCGTGAAGCGTTAGCTTACGGCGCGCCCACCCCGTCCGGCTAGGCAGCAAGCCGCCAAGCCTCCCGGCCCTCCCGCAAGTGGGAGGGCGAACACCCCTTTCTTCTCCCCTCCCGCTTGCGGGAGGGGCCGGGGGTGGGCCTGCCTTCCTTCTCTGTCCACTTATACTGGCACCTAACCGCCATTTACGCGATGCTAAGGCAGTCCTGCCAGAAGCGGATTCGCCAAAGGAATCGGAACAGTACCAAGTGGACGCGCGCATCTTCCTCGCCTCGGGCTTCGTCGCCCTTGCCGCCATCGCCGGCGTGCTGATCGTCGCGGCCGAACCCGAAAAGCCCGCGCCCGCCTCGCTGGCCGAGGCGAAGCTGGCGCAGCCCGCTCCGAAGCCCGCCACGCAGCCAAAGCCTGCTCCCGCCAAGGACGAGCCCTTCGTCATCAAGCGCATCCTGCCGATCAAGGGCGCGATAAGGTACGGCGAATGGCACTGGGACGAGCATGACGTGCCCCCCGGCCCGATCGTCGTCACCGTGGACCTCGAGGCCCGCGTGATTTCCGTCTTCCGCGGCGGCTACGAAATCGGCGCGGCAGCGGTGCTGCTGGGCACGGCGGACAAGCCGACCCCGCTGGGGATCTTCCCGATCACCCAGAAGGACAAGGACCACGTCTCCAACATCTACACCGGCGCGCCGATGCCATACATGCAGCGCCTGACCAACGACGGCATTACCCTCCACGGTTCCGACGTGGCGCTGGGCTATGCCAGCCATGGCTGCGTTGGCATGCCCGATGCCTTCGCGGCGAAGCTGTTCGACACCACGAAGATCGGCGACAAAGTCTACATCACCAAGGGCAAGCAGGTCGGCATGGGGGATAATCTGGCCGGGGGTTGAGCACAGCCCACCCCTGCCCCCTCCCGCAAGCGGGAGGGGAATGAGAGCGCAGTGTTCGCCCTCCCGCTTGCGGGAGGGCCGCGAGAGTTGGCGATGTATCGCCTAGTCGCAGCGGGGTGGGCCTTTGATCCGCCGCACCGGCGCCCTGACCGGCGCTTTCGCAAAGCTCCACCCGCCTGCGTTGGGCCGCGCCACCAGTTTGCCGATAGAGGCAGGCTGTCCCTGCAAAAGCCCATCGACCAGCCGTGCGATCGCCCCACCCCTTGCGTCCTCGCCGTCGAGCTCGCGCACGATCCGCGCCACCACCCGCAAAGCCACTGCACGCGGCGCCTGCGGGCGGTACTTGAGGCCCATCGGCTCCTTCGTCACGCAGGATCGCCATTCGAGCGCCGCCATCCAGTCGAGCGCGGCGTCGGCCTCGGCGATATGCACCGCGCTCTGGGCGATGGCGGCAACGTCGAGCCAGTCGGCCTCCGCCAGCGCCTTGCGGATACGCACCCGATCGAAGCGATCGTTGATGTTGCTGGGATCCTGCGCAGCGACCAGTCCCGCCGCCTCGACCACCACGCCGAGTTCCGAGCGCCGCCAGTCGAGCACTGGCCGCAGCAGCGGCAGCTCCGCTTCCGGCACCCTGCCCCGCCCGCGCGCACCAGCCAGACCCGCCACCCCGCTCGCCCGGTTGAGCCGCATGAGCAGCGTTTCCGCCTGATCGTCAGCGTGATGGGCAGTCGCCAGCGCCGCGAGCCCGCGTTCGGCTGCCCACCCGGCCATGGCGGCATAACGCGCCAACCGCGCCTCCGCCTGTACATTGCCGGGCGCGACTTGCACCGTCAGCGTGACGTGAGGCCCCCCCAATCCGGCGCAGACACGGGCGACTTCCGCCGCCTCGGCCGCGCTTTCGGGACGCAGGCCATGATCTACGGTTGCCGCTTCCACACGCCCGGGCAGCGCCGCATGGGCGAGCAGCAGCAGGGCAAGGCTGTCTGGCCCTCCCGACACGGCGATGCCCAACCGCGCCGTCCCGTCGTCGATCCGGTCTGGCCAGATCGCGGCAAGATCGGCGCGGAAGCGATCGACCTCAGCTACAGGCAAGCCCATTGCGCGTGGTGTTGTAGATGCCCGCCAGACGTCCGGCCGCTTCGGCCGCATAAGTCTCGCTGAACTCGGACAGCGCGATGCAGGCCCGCTTGGTGTCCTTGAGCTGCTTCATCGAGACCGCAAGGTACAGCAGGCTGTCCGAGGCGCGATCGCCGCGCTTGTCGGTCTGGAAGTTCTGGAGGAACCACTTGGCCGCCTCGCCCGGGTTGCCATCGTCCAGGTAGGCGCGGCCCAGCAGGTTGCGGCCGAAACTGGCGCGTGCATGCTTGGGGTACTTTTCGAGGTAGAGCTTCAGCTGTTGCTGTGCCTCGGGATAGTATTTCGCTTCCCAGAGACGGAAGCCGTAGCTGTATTCGTCATCGCCGGGATCGGCGCTCTGCGGCTTGACGATGGCCTTGACCCCGTCGATCCGCGAGTTCGAAGGCGCGGTCGGCTTGGGTGCCGCCGCTACAGGCGTGGGCGCGGGGCGCGGGGCCGCGGCAACCGGCATCGGCAGCGGGGCCGGACCGGAGGACGCTGGGACAGAACCGGAAGGCATCGGCCCGGTCGCTGACGGACCGGGCACGAAATCGGACTGCGCAGGCGCGGCCGCCGCCAGCTTGGCTTCCAGTTGGCCGATACGATTGGTGTTCTGCTCGACCTGCGCGGTCAGCTGCGCCATCCGGGCTTCGACGGCGTCCATCCGTGTCAGCACATCGGACAGCGGCGTGGTCGAAGGCGCGCCGGGGGCCGGGGTCGGCGTCGGGGTGCCGCTGATCTGGGGTTCGAAGAACTTGCCGTCGGCGCCCGGGAAGACCTTGCGCTGCAACGCGCGCACTTCGGCCTCGACCTTGTTGAGCCGCAAGTTGGTGTTGGCGTCCTGTGCAATGGCCGGAGCCGCGCCGAACAGGACCGAGGCCGCCGCTACCGTGGCCAGCCACCGCGCGCGGGAGGTTCCGCCGATTGCGCCAAGGGTACGTTTCATCGCCAAATCATCTCCATGCCGGGACCATCACCGTCCGAAACTATGGCCGCGCCATGCCAGCGACGGGTGAAACCGGGGATTAACCAATGGACCTGCTACGGGTGTTGCCCGAGGCGGCCCCGCCTGTCGAGCCGGAGGCGGTCGGAAGTCGTGGAAAGCACCGGACCGGAAGGAGTGATCGCAGCCTTTACTGGGCCGTTACTGGGCGCTGGGCGGCAGCAACGATTCCGGCGTCGGGGCCTCGGTCGGCTCGCGCGGGGCAGTTCTGACGGAAGGACGCGGAGCCGGGCGGCGCACCGGCACGGCAGCAGGTGCGCGCGTCACGGCCGGTACGGGCACGGCGGCCGGAGCCTGCTCTGCCGGAGCCTGCGCTACCGGAACCGAGGGAGCCGCCGCTCCGGTGCCGCGTGCAAGAAGGTCCGCAGCCGCCAGCGAAACGCCGGTAACGAGGCGCGGCTCGGTAGAAAGCGGCGCGATAGCCTTGCCGCCTACCGAAATCTGCAGCGCATCGGGGCGTCCGGTACGCAGTTGCAGGCCGGGGATGTCCGTCGGCGCGGTCCAGTTCTCACCCTTGGCGAGTTCCTTCTGCAGCACCTGGTCGCCCTTGGCGTCGGTCACCTTGACCCAGACCTTGTCCCCGGTCGCGGTCAGCACGACCGGGTCATTGGCTTGTGCCGGCGGAGGCGCCACGGGAGCGGCTGCCTTGGGCGCGGCAGGCGCAGCGGTCTGCTCGGCGACGAGATCGGGCAACTGGCCTTCGGGTGAAAGGAAGTTGCTCCAGAACATCACCAGCGCTCCGACGACCACGATGACGCCGATCACCGCCAGCCACGCGAGGCGGCGGGTCGGGACGCGGGCGGGGTCGCCCGGCTCGAAACTCGGGACATATTCGACGCGGTCGCCGGCTTCGTGATCGAGCTGCTCGCGCACCTTGGCGGCGATGACTTGCTCGTCGAGGCCCACCGCCCGGGCATAAGTCCGCGCGAAGCCCACGGCATAAGTCCGCGCGGCCAGATCGCCAAGGCGGTCCTCCTCGAGCGCGATCAGATGACGTTCGGCGATCTTGGTCTGCGACGCGATATCCGCGCGGCTCTTGCCCAGCGCCTCACGCCCCGCACGAAGCTGGCTTCCGACGCTCTGCGGTCCGCGCGCAAGCCCTTGGGTTTCGACGTTTTCCAATTCCGCTCCGTTTGGCGTGGTAGATGCGACCTGAACGGTGCCTAACCAAACCTTCTGACCGGATAAAGTCAATCAGGCGCCGCCCGTTCCGGTCAAATTTATAGGGCAAATCGTCATCCGGACTGGCGCGGGCCGTTCCGGAGCATCAATTCAGTCGATCGCGATGTCCCGCTCGGCCGCCCACGCCGTCATCGTGCCGCGCAAATCGGCTGGCGGCGCGGCGAGCCACCCCTCCATCGCGGCCGTGATCGCGGGCAGGTCGACCTTGCCGACAAGTTCCTTGATCGGACCGACCGCCGCCGGGGTGATCGACAGGCGCCGGACGCCGAGGCCCAGCAACGCCAGTGCCTCGAGCCGCCGCCCGCCCATCTCACCGCAGACGCTGATATCGACCGACGTGCCCTCCAGCGTGCGCACGACGCGGCGCAGGAAGCGCAGGATCGCCGGGCTCAGCCAGTCGTAGCGCTCGGCCAGCTTGGGGTTCGAGCGGTCGGCCGCGAAGAGGAACTGCGTGAGGTCGTTCGTGCCGATCGACAGGAACGCGATCTTCGGCGCCAGCAGGTCCAGCTGTTCGGCCAGCGAGGGCACTTCCAGCATCACGCCGTAGCGGATGGCCTCGGGCAGCACCTTCTTCTGACGGCGCAGATAGGCGAGCTGACCGTCGAACACGGCCTTGGCCGCATCAAACTCCCAGGGCTCTGCGA
The DNA here is from genome assembly GCF_000293195.2 of Sphingomonas sp. LH128. Taxonomy (NCBI): domain Bacteria; kingdom Pseudomonadati; phylum Pseudomonadota; class Alphaproteobacteria; order Sphingomonadales; family Sphingomonadaceae; genus Sphingomonas; species Sphingomonas sp. LH128. The sequence goes on along the minus strand of NZ_ALVC01000431.1, from coordinate 229 downwards.
CCATCGGGAACATCACATTGAGCGGCCGCCCCGCCGCCGCTTCCAGCAGCGCGCGGGCCTGCGCCTTGAGCAGCGCGTCGCGCTCCAGCGCCACGCGCAGCGCGCGCCAGCCCATCGCGGGGTTCTCCTCTCCCTCGCCGTCGTCGTGGCGCAAGTAGGGGAGCGTCTTGTCGCCGCCGATATCGACCGTGCGGAACACGACCGGGCGATCGCCGGCGGCATCCATGAC
>NZ_ALVC01000430.1:0-877 GCF_000293195.2 Sphingomonas sp. LH128 | reverse complement strand
GCCTTCCACTTTCGCGAGATCCTGCAGTCGATCGGGCTCGAGACCTTCCCGATGGTGACCGGCGGCAAGGGCGTCCATGTGATCGCGCCGCTTGTTCCGCAAGCGGAGTGGCCGGAGGTGAAAGACTTTGCGCATCGGCTGGCCCAAGCGGTTGCCCAGAGTGACCCTGAGCATTTCACGGCCGCCCTGCCGAAAGCGCAGCGCAAGGGCCGCATCTTTGTCGACTATCTTCGCAACCAGCGCGGTGCGACGGCGGTCATGCCCTATGGGGTCCGCGCGCGCGAAGGCGCGCCGGTCGCCGTACCCATCACATGGAAGGAAATGGAGACGATCGACAAGCCCTCGCACTGGACCATTCGGGATGGCACCGAACTGGTGAAGCGGGCCGGCTCCAAGGCGCTCAGCGGTTGGGGCCGCGCCGACCAGACCCTGCCTGACCTGTGAAGATCGCCACCTATAATGTGAACGGCGTCAATGGCCGACTGCCGGTGCTGCTGCGCTGGCTTGAGGAAGCGCAGCCTGATGTGGTTGTGCTCCAGGAATTGAAAGCGCCGCAGGAGAAGTTTCCGGAAAGTGCGATCCGCGACCTTGGCTATGATGTCATCTGGCACGGCCAGAAGTCGTGGAACGGCGTCGCGCTGCTCAGCCGCGTCGGCGAAATCCACGAGACGCGGCGGGGGCTTCCGGGCGACCCCGACCCGAGCCAGAGCCGCTATATCGAGGCGGCGGTCAACGGCATCCTGATCGGCGGGCTTTACCTGCCAAACGGTAATCCGCGGCCCGGCCCCAAGTTCGACTACAAGCTGCGCTGGTTCGACCGGCTGATCGAGCATGCGGCTGGGTTGCTGGAGAGCAAACTGCCGGTGATGCTGGCGGG
>NZ_ALVC01000429.1:0-4063 GCF_000293195.2 Sphingomonas sp. LH128 | reverse complement strand
GCTCATCCAGACCTGATGCGGCTCCCACTGCACGGGAGCGGCGGGATCGGCCTGCTTCTTCAGCCAGTCCTGCGCCTGCACTTCCTGCGGCACGAACATAATCGCGGTATCGTCCGCGAATTCGCGGAACGCCTTCCACTGACCCTTCTCGCGCGCGAGCCGGGCGAAGGCGATCTCCTCGGCAACGAGGGCGCTGGGGTTGGCCGTTCCCGTACCGGGCGGGAGGCGGCGCTTGGGCCGCGCATCGGTCTGGGCTGACGCAGCGAAAACCGCTACCAGCGCCAGACCGAGCGCGATCCGCTTCAAAGGGCAGTCTCGTCGAAGGCGAGCCCGGCATTGCGGTGCGCGGCGACGATGGTGTTGCGCAGCAGTACCGCGATGGTCATCGGCCCGACCCCGCCCGGAACCGGCGTGATCGCTCCCGCGACTTCGGCGGCCGAGGCGAAATCGACGTCGCCGACGAGCTTCGTCTTGCCTTCCTCGGCGCCGGGAACGCGGTTGATGCCCACGTCGATCACAGTCGCGCCGGGCTTGAGCCAGTCGCCCTTGACCATCTCGGGACGGCCGACCGCCGCCACCACGATGTCGGCGCGGCGCACCACCTCGGGCAGATCCTTGGTGCGGCTATGCGCGACAGTGACAGTGCAGCTTTCCGCGATCAGCAGCTGCGCCATCGGCTTGCCGACGATGTTGGAGCGCCCGATCACCACCGCGTCGAGCCCCGAGAGCGAACCCAGCCGGTCCTTCAGCAGCATCACGCAGCCCAGCGGCGTGCAGGGCACGAAGCCCGGCAGGCCGGTCGCCAGACGGCCGACGTTGACGACGTGGAAGCCGTCGACGTCCTTGTCCGGGTTGATCGTGGCGATGACCTTCTGCTCGTTCATGTGCGCGGGCAGCGGCAGCTGGACGAGGATGCCGTCCACCGCCGGGTCATTGTTGAGCTGCTCGACCACGGCCAGCAGATCCGCTTCGGAGGTATCGGCGGGCAGCTTGTGCTCGAAGCTGTTCATGCCCGCCGCAAGGGTCTGCTTGCCCTTGTTGCGCACGTAGACCTGACTGGCCGGGTCTTCGCCCACCAGCACCACGGCGAGGCCCGCCTTGCGGCCGCTCTTCGCCTCGAAGCCCACCGCAGCGGTGCCGACGCGGGCGCGCAGGCCCTCGGCGAAAGCCTTTCCGTCGATGACCTGGCTCATCAGTAGCCCGCCATGGCAAGGTTGCCGAAGATGATCTGCAGGATCTTGAGACCGATGATCAGCACCATCGGCGAGAAGTCGATCGCGCCGGTGTTGGGCATGATCTTGCGGATCGGCCGCAGGAGTGGCTCGAGGATCGCGTTCAGCGCGGTATAGACCGCCGACACGAACTGGTTGTGCATGTTGACCACGTTGAACGCGATCAGCAGCCCGAGCACGAACTGCACGATCACCACGAAGACGATGATGTCGATCAGGTAGCTGACGATCTGGAAAATGGTGAGGAACAGCAAGGCCGGCTCCTAGAATGACGTTGGGACAGCACGTTCGCACATGCGGCATGGTTCTGCGCGCGCTGATAGCCGAGCGGGTGGCCGGTGGGCAAGGGTCGTAAGCGGTTAAAGCCCACCCTGCCCCCTCCCGCAAGCGGGAGGGGAATGAGAGACCTGCGCTTCGCCCTCCCGCTCGCGGGAGGGCCGGAAGGCTTGGCCGCGCAGCGGCTTAGCCGGACGGGGTGGGCAATATTACTGCGTAAGCGTCGAAGTCCGCTCGATCCGCCAGTTGAGCTGGCTGCCGCTGGCGCCCGGCACGTCGTTCACACGGCGCAGAACGATGGTTCCGCGCTTCGAGGTGCGCCCGTCGCCGAAGTCCACGACGATCGGCGCCTCGTAATAGAGCGAGCCCGCCGCGCCTTCCATGTCGCCCTTGCCGACCGCGAGGCGGGGCTTGGCACCGCCGAATTCGCCCTGCAGCTTCTGCGCCGTCATCTCGGCATCGAGGCTCCAGGCCTGAGCCGCGGCGTTCCAGTCGCCGATGCGCACGGCACTGACGTAGTAGCGCAGCAGTCGTTCGGGATCGCGGCGCTCGGTCAGGGCGGCGGTGTCGAGGGTGCTTGCGGCAGGCGCGGCCACGGACGTCGCGCCGTCCACCGGACCGACATCGACCACGGCATCGCCGGCATCCGCCGCCGCACTTGCGCTGTCGAGCACGGCCGGGTCCTCTCCCGCCTTACCGCAGGCGGCAAGGGCCAGCAACGAGCCGGAGAGCAGGACGGCGAGTGCAGCTTTGGTGCGCATGTGCTTCGAGACGCCTTTCAGTTCCTTGATCCCCCTCGCAAGGGTAGTTCAGCCCGCCCGGATGAGCGTACCTGCACCTTCTTGCGTGAATATTTCCAGCAACATGGCATGCGAAACCCGTCCGTCAAGGACGACGGCCGCCTCGCAGCCCGCCTCGACCGCGTGAATGCAGGTCTCCAGCTTGGGGATCATGCCGCCCGAGATGGTGCCGTCTTCCTTCAGGCCCGCGATCGCGGCGGGGGTCAGGTCGGTCAGCAGCTCGCCCTGCTTGTCGAGCACGCCGGGCACGTCGGTCAGCAGGAACAGGCGCGATGCACCCAGCGCCGCGGCGATGGCGCCCGCCATCGTGTCGGCGTTGACGTTGTAGGTGCCGCCGTCAGGCCCGGCCGCGATCGGGGCGATGACCGGGATCATCCCCGCGCCCGAGATCGTCTCGATCACGCGGGTGTCGATGTGTTCGGGCTCGCCCACGAAGCCGAGATCGACCACCTGCTCGATCAGGCTGTCGGGGTCCTTGCGGGTGCGCGAGACCTTGCGCGCGGTGACCATGCCGCCGTCCTTGCCGGAGACGCCCATCGCCTTGCCGCCGGCCTTGGCGATCCAGCCGACGATTTCCTTGTTGATCGCGCCCGACAGCACCATCTCGGCCACTTCGGCGGTCGCCTTGTCGGTAATGCGCAGGCCATCGACGAACTGGCTTTCGACCCCGACCTTCTTGAGCATCGCGCCGATCTGCGGCCCGCCGCCGTGCACGACGACGACGTTGATGCCCACCGCCTTCAGCAGCACCACGTCCTCGGCGAAGTCCACCGCCTTTTCGGGATCGCCCATGGCGTGGCCGCCGTATTTGACCACGAACGTGCGCCCCGCATATCGCTGCATGTAGGGCAGCGCATCGACGAGGGTTTCGGCCTTGGCCAACAGGGCGGGGTGGTGCGGATTCGACATGAGGGCGCTAATACGCCCCCGCGCGCAATTTTGAACCCGCTTAACGTGATTTTTTCGGCGTAATCGTGCCGTTTATCGGCTCAGGAATCCAGTTTCCTGCCCAGCTTCACGAAGAACCAGATGAACGGCGGCACCATGATCGTCGAGAGCACCAGCTTCGAGATGATCTGGCCCTCCATGATCTGCACGATCGGCAGCCCGGTTCCGACGAAGGAAATGGTGATGAACAGCACCGTGTCGATCACCTGCGAGAGCATCGAGGCGATCCACGCGCGCACCAGCAGCAGCTTGCCGCCGGCTTGCGACAGCTTCGAGAAGATCAGGACGTTCAGCGTCTGCGACACGCCGTAGGAGATCAGCCCGGCGAACTGCATCCGCGCGCCCTGCCCGAGCAGACGGGCATAGGCCTCCTGGTCGCCCCAGAACGCGGCCGGCGGGACCACGTGGATCACGAAGGTCAGCAGCAGCATCGAGACGATCAGCGGGATGAACCCGAAGCGCACCAGCTTGTTGGCGGTGTCCGGTCCGTGCAGTTCGGCGATGGCGCTGGAGAGCACCACCAGCAACAGGAACGCGAAGATCCCCGATTCGACCGCGAGGTCGCCCAGCACCGGCCAGTGGCCGAGCGAAGCCAGCTTGGTCCCCAGCACTCCCGCCAGCACGACGAGGCCGCCGTAGAGCAGCGAGAAGACGAAAAGCGAGCGGGTGATGATGGGCGCGGGCGCAGTGACGGGTCGATCCATCGCCTCCCTGTAACGGGCAAAGCGGCGTTGGACTAGGGTTCGGTGGAGAAAATGCGAGCCCCATCGCATCCTCCCTGTCGCGAAGCGATGGGGAGGTGGCAGG
>NZ_ALVC01000428.1:0-3347 GCF_000293195.2 Sphingomonas sp. LH128 | reverse complement strand
GAACGCAGCGACGCGATGGATTGAGATAGTCCTCCCTGTCACGAAGCGATGGGGAGGGGGACCGCCGACACAGTCGGTGGTGGAGGGGGAAGAACCCCTCCGTCAGCCCTGCGGGCTGCCACCTCCCCATTCCTGCGGAACAGGGAGGATATACCTAGTCCACCGCCTCGCGCAGCACGGCGATGCCCTGTTCGCGCTGCGCCCGCAGTTCCCGCTTGAGCACCGCCGGATCGCGCGCGACGACGAAGCCGAAGCTGACGCCGCCTTCCTTGCCGATGGTCGCATGGTGCAGCTTGTGGGCCTGCACCAGCCGCTTGGCATAGCCGCGCTTGGGCACCCACCGGAAATAGCGCTGGTGGACCAGGCCGTCGTGGATCAGCGTGTAGATCACGCCGTAGACCAGCACGCCGAGACCAATCCACGTGCCCGGCCACCACGCACTTGCGCCCATCACCATCGGCGAGCCGAGTGCGAACATGGAAATGCTGATTGCCGCCCCGAACACGGCATAGAGGTCGTTCTTCTCCAGCATCCTGTCGTGCGGCTCGTGGTGGTCGCGGTGCCAGGCCCAGCCGAAACCATGCATGATGTACTTGTGGCTCGACCACGCGACGAACTCCATCGCGGCAGCGGAGGCAAGGACGATCAAGACGGCGGCAAGGGCGGACATGGCCTTGCCCTTATACTGCCAACGCCTCTCTTCACACACAAAATCCCGTCATCCCCGCGCAGGCGGAGATGACGCGACTGAAGCTGCGACACTCTCTTACAATTGCACACACCCTTGCGACGGGCCGTCTAGCTGACGTTCAGTTTCACAAGCCTAATCCTGAATGCATCGGAAGCGACCTTCCGAAAACAGTTTCCAGCAAGGAGTGCGACCCATGCGCCAGTTCACCAAGTTCATCGCCCCCGCCCTGATCGCCGTCACCGGCCTCGGCGCCATCGCCCCCGGCATCGCCGAGGCCGCGCCGAACCGCCACGTCCAGGCCGCCCGCCACTACGACATTCGCTCCGACATCCAGGGCCTGCGCGCCAATATCGACCGCGCCGCCGCCCGCCGGACGATCTCGCAGCGCGAAGCCTCGGGTCTGCGCCGCGACGTGGTCGATATCCAGCGTCTCTACGGCCAGTACTCGCGCGGCGGCCTCTCCGCGCAGGAGACCCGCATCCTCGGCAACCGCGTCAACAAGGTCTACGCCTCGCTGCGGATGGAGCGCCACGATTACGACCGCCGCCGCGGCTGATCGGCGACCGGGAACCCCAAGTCGCGGAATAATCCGGCAGCCTTTGCCGTAGCCCGCGGTTTCCCTCCCGGCAGAACAATCCCCCCACACAGGAATCCCCCCATGAACAAGCTGACCAAGATCATCGCCCCCGCCCTCGTCGCGCTGCTCGGCGGCGCCTCGCTGGCCCCTGCCGTCGCCGAGGCCGCACCCTACCACCACGACCAGCGCGACCATGCGCGCCGCGGCCACCACGCCCCGCCGCGCTACGTGAAGCATCACCGCGCTTCCAAGCACTACTGGCGCAATGACCGCCGCCATCACGACGACCGCCGCTATCGTTCGCGCTACGATCGCCATGACCGTTACGATCGTCGCCACCACTGATCGACCGGGCCGGTGACCCTGAATTCCGGCCCGCACCTTCCCGAACGCGCCCGGCCGCAAGGACCGGGCGCGTTTTACATGGCGGTGCGAGCACCTCGCAACAGCAACGATCGATCGTCAGACCAATTCAGATTGAATGAAAATTTCACTCGAAGGGCGCAGCGAATCGCCCTGCCCCTTGAATTTCGCAAGGGTGGGGCCTAATCGCGCCTGATCATGACAAACGCACCCCGCACCCTCTACCAGAAGATCTGGGACGCCCACGTCGTCGATAGACGCGACGACGGCACCGGCCTCATCTACATCGACCGGCACATCGTCCACGAAGTGACGAGCCCGCAGGCTTTCGAGAGCCTTCGCGCCGCCGGTCGCCCGGTGCGTCGCCCCGATCTTACGCTCGCGGTGCCTGACCATAACCTGCCCACCACCGCGCGCCGCGACGCGAACGGCAACCGCGTGCCGATCGCCGATCCGCAGAGCGCCCAGCAGCTCGACATGCTGGAGAAGAACGCGCCTTCGTTCGGCATCCGCTACATCGGCGACGCCGATCCGGAACAGGGCATCGTCCACGTCGTCGGCCCCGAGCAGGGCTTCTCGCTGCCCGGCGCCACCATCGTCTGCGGCGACAGCCACACCGCCTGCAACGGCGGCCTGGGCGCACTGGCCTTCGGCATCGGCACGTCCGAGGTCGAGCACGTGCTGGCTACCCAGACGCTGCTGCTCAAGCAGTCGAAGACCTTCGAAGTCCGCGTCGAGGGCACGCTCGGAGCCGGGGTCACCCCGAAGGACGTGATCCTGCACGTCATCGGCGTCATCGGCACTGCCGGCGGCACCGGCTACGTGATCGAGTATACCGGCAACGTCTTCCGCGAGATGTCGGTCGAAGGCCGCCTGACGGTATCGAACATGTCGATCGAGGGCGGCGCCCGCGCAGGGCTCGTCGCACCGGACGAGACGACTTTCGCCTACGTCAAGGGCCGCCCCTACGCGCCCAAGGGCGCGGACTGGGACAAGGCCGTGGCGTGGTGGAAGAGCCTGGCGACCGACGAGGGCGCGACTTACGACAAGTCCGTGTTCATCCGCGCCCAGGACATCCAGCCCACCGTCACCTGGGGCACCAGCCCCGAGGACACCTCCGGCATCGGCGGCTTCGTCCCCGCGCCTGAGGACTTCGCCGACGCCTCCAAGCGCGATGCGGTCAAGCACAGCCTCGACTACATGGGCCTGACGCCCGGCACGAAGTTGACCGACGTGGAAGTGCAGAACGTCTTCATCGGCAGCTGCACCAACAGCCGCATCGAGGACATCCGGGCCGCCGCCGAAGTGCTCAAGGGGCGCCACAAGGCCGACAACGTGAAGTGGGCGATCGTCGTCCCCGGATCGGGTCTGGTCAAGGCGCAGGCCGAGGCCGAAGGTCTCGACAAGATCATCATCGATGCGGGTCTGGAATGGCGCGAGCCGGGCTGCTCGGCCTGCCTTGCCATGAACCCCGACAAGGTGCCTGCCGGGGAGCGCTGCGCCTCCACCAGCAACCGCAACTTCACCGGCCGTCAGGGTCCGGGTGCGCGCACCCACCTGATGAGCCCCGCCATGGCCGCCGCTGCCGCCGTCACCGGCAAGCTGACCGACGTGCGCGACCTCGCGCCAATGACTGAACCGGCCTAAGCTGATAGGATCTCCCCCATGTCCAACGATTCCGACAACTCGCTCGCAGGCCGCGCCGCCATCGCCGCC
>NZ_ALVC01000427.1:0-1104 GCF_000293195.2 Sphingomonas sp. LH128 | reverse complement strand
CCAACCGGCGCGGCCGCCTACCGGCCATCATAATTGACGCCGACCGGACTCCGTAATCGACGCGCTACAGGCAGGCGATGCCACTCTCTGCCAATGTTCGATGACGGCTGCCTGCACCCATTGCAAATATATAGAATTATTGACGTGCCCCATGAAGTCGATGTCGTCGATCTCGATCTTCAAGGGACAACTGTGCATTTGCGCGGAATTCATGATGCTATCTATCACATAGCTATGACATTCCGGATTCGTTTTTGGACGAGATTCCAATTCAGCCTATCTATTTTTTCAGATGCGCCTACAAGAGCCGGGCTGAAACGTCGCCTGCGACGGATATTGGGCCGCCAAGGCTCCCCTTTGTCCTTTACTAGCCTCACGAAGCCGGGATGTGCCGCTGTTGGCGCATGCCCGTCATACTGCATTGGGCAAAGGATACCCATATGATCACCGGCACCGTAAAATTCTTCAACGCCGATAAGGGCTTCGGTTTCCTCGCTCCCGAAACGGGCGGCGATGACGCCTTCGTTCACATCAGCGCGGTCGAACGCGCAGGCATGCGCACCCTGAACAAGGATCAGCGCGTGTCCTACGAACTGGAAACCGACCGTCGCGGCAAGACTTCGGCCGTCAATCTCCAGTCGGCCTGAACAAACCGGATTGGCGGACCTTTACGAAGGTTCGCCAATCTTCCGCCGGGGCAGGAGTACATTTATGTCGTCGCTGGCATTTTATCGCGAGCAAGCCGATCTCCAGACGATTGCGGCCGATGCCGCAAGACTCCCTCAAGTGCGAGACCGCTGCCTGCGCGCGGTGTCTGCATGGACCGAACTGGCTGATCGCGCTCAGAAAACCGAGGATGCTCGGAAAGTGAAAGCCTTGCACATCGGTGAAAGCGTTCCCGATGTCGCAGAAGTCAACGGTCAGTAACAGTATAATCTTTCCGTATGATCAGCCTGCACGAATTCTTGGTGAATGTCGTGTGCTTGCCATGGTCGGGGCGATAATCGTCTGATGAAATCTCCTGCGGACTAACCCGCCTTATTCACCAAAAGTGTCCTGAAGGGTTGGCGGGAGTGGCGTAAGCCTCTGATCTGAATTAGGAAC
>NZ_ALVC01000426.1:0-5310 GCF_000293195.2 Sphingomonas sp. LH128 | reverse complement strand
TACCAGTTCGATAAACCCCTCACGGCACATCGGACGCAATCTACCCGTCGCCGAAACGAACATCGCATTGTTCACGGCCGACCATCTGGCTCAATGCAAGCTCACGCCTCGCACTTGGCGCCGCCGCGCTTCTCGTGCCGCAGGTGGTCTTTGCCCAGAATGATCCAGCACCGCAGGCCGAAACGCAGTCCGGCGGCATCCAGGAGATCGTCGTCACCGCGCAGAAGAAGTCCGAAAACCTGCAGGATGTGCCGATCTCGATCACCGCCGTCGGCGGCGAGGCGCTGGCATCGACGCAGGGCACTTCGCTGCAGGCGCTGCAAGGCCAGATCCCCAACGTCCAGATCGACAACTTCGCCAACACCCCGCAGAGCGCGGTCTTCACCGTGCGCGGCATCGGCGTGATCGAGCCTGACCCTTATGCGGGCAACACCGTGTCGATCGTCGTCGACGGCGTGCCGCAGTTCTTCTCTATGGGCGCGCTGCTCGACCTCTACGACGTCGACCGCATCGAAGTTCTGCGCGGGCCGCAGGGCACGCTGTTCGGCGCCAACACCACGGGCGGTGTCATCAACGTCGTCACCAAGCAGCCGACCGGCGATTTCGGCGGCCACGTCAAGGCGGTCTACGGCAACTACAACCGCATGGACCTGACCGGCTCGATCGAGGCGCCGCTGGTCAAGGACGTGCTGTCGCTCAAGGTCGCGGGCATTCACACGCAGCGCAAGGGCTGGGTCACCAACGTCGTCGACGGCTCGGACATGGGCCGCAAGAACCTCGACGCGGTGCGTGCCTATCTGAAGTTCACGCCCGGCTCCAACTTCGACGCGACGTTGCAGGGCGAATATGTCAACGCCCGCAACGGCTCGCCCATCGTCATCAACGGCGCGCGGCCCGGAGAGGCGCTCTACACCGCGCCGGGCACGACAGGCCCCGGCACCGGCGGCATGTACGTCAGCCCCTGCGCCACCGCCGGAAGCTGCACCGCGCCCGACAAGTACTACGGCGCCAACAACTCGGTGCCCGATCAGTCCAACATGGACACCTATTCCGGCACGCTGACGATGAACTGGCGCAACACGGGCATCGGCGACTGGACCGCGATCACCGGTTACAAGCACTTCACGCTGCGCGAGTTCACCGATCAGGACGGCACGCCGCTGTTCCTCAACGACACCTACCGTCGCACCGAGGGCTGGCAGTTCAGCCAGGAACTGCGCACCAACCTTGAACTGACCGACACTCTGAACGTCCTCGTCGGCGGCTTCTACCTCAAGAACCACTACGACCATATCCAGGCTTATCGCCTGCAGTTCGCCGCGCCCGGCCTGCTGCAGATCAACCTGCAGGATCAGGACAACTATTCGGTCTCCGGCTTCGCGCAAGGGTACTGGCAGGCGACCGACAGGCTCAAGCTGCAAGCCGGCATCCGCTATTCGCATGAGCAGACCGAATCGACGCCCAGCCTCATCACCTCGATCGGCGATCCGGCGGGCTCGAACTATACCGGGATCGGCAACACCGTCATCGGCAGCTTCACCGTGGGCGGCAAGAAGAGCTGGAACAACGTCGGCTGGAAACTCGGCGCGGACTACGAAGTGGCCGACGACGCGCTGCTCTACGCCAGCTGGGCGCGGGGCTTCAAGTCGGGCGGCTTCACCGCGCGCGTCGGCGTTCCTGCGGACGGCGATACGCCCTACAATCCGGAAAAGGTCGATACTTTCGAGGCGGGCATCAAGGCCGACTTCCTCGACCGGCACCTGCGCGTGAACCTGGCGGCGTTCTACACCAATTACCGCGACATGCAGGTCGCGCAAATCTACTTCGACGATACGACCAACACGCAGGGCAACCGCATTCTCAATGCCGGTAAGTCCGAGATCAAGGGCTTCGAACTGGAAACCACGGCGGTGCCGGTGGAGGGCATGACGCTGCGCGCCTCGCTGGCTTACCTCGATGCCAAGTACAAGCAGTTCCTCTATGCCGACCCGCTCTCCGGGCAGGTGCTCGATCTGGAAGGCTACCGCCTGCAGAATGCGCCCAAGTGGAACGCCAGCCTCGGCGCCAACTTCGTGATCCCGCTGGGTAACGGCGCCGACCTCGTCAGCGACGTGAGCTATACCTACACCAGTTCCAAGTACTACACCGCGATCCTCGATACGCCGCGCTCGAAGATCCAGCCCACGCATCTCGTCGATGCCTCGCTGACCTACAAGCCGGACGGCGGTGCCTGGTCGGTGGGTCTGTGGGCGACCAACCTGCTGGATTCGCGCTACATGTCGACGGTGTTCGACAGCCCCGGCTACGCGGGCCTCGCAGGCTACGCACCGCCGCGCCAGTGGGGCGGTTCGGTCAGTTTCGAGTTCTGAGAATGCCGTCGTCCCGGGCTCGCCCCGGGACCGCTGGCCGGGAACAACCCACCTATCGGCGGGGCACCCGGCCAGTCCCAGCCTGAAGACAGCCACCGGTCCCGGATCGAGTCCGGGACGACGAATTGGGAGATCCCATGAACCGCGTATCCGGCAAAGTCGCCCTCATCACCGGCGGAGCCTCCGGCCTCGGCGCTGCCGACGCCCGGCTGCTGGCGGCGGAAGGCTCGAAAGTCGTCATCACCGACCTGCAGGCCGACCTCGGCCGCGAGGTCGCCGCATCCATCCCGGACGTCCTGTTCCTCGAACACGACGTGCGCGACGAGGCGCAGTGGCAGGACGTGGTAGCGGAGACCATCGCCCGCTTCGGCAGGCTCGACGTGTTGGTGAACAATGCAGGGCTGGTGCGCTTCGGCAATGTCGAGGACTGCGATCTCGACATCTTTCGCCTGCAGATGCAGGTCATGGTCGAGGGGTGCTTCCTAGGCTGCAAGAGCGCCATCCCTCACATGACCAAGGGAGGCGGCGGCTCGATCGTCAATGTCGCTTCGGTCGCCGCGCTCAAGGGGATCAGCGCGATCCCCGCCTACAGCGCCGCCAAGGCGGGCATCATAGCGCTCACCCGCAGCGTCGCGGTGCATTGCCGGGAGCAGGGCTACGCGATCCGCTGCAACGCCATCGCGCCGGGCGCGCACGATACGCCGATGACGCGGCAGGCTTTGGATCAATTGCCGCAGGACAATGCCGGGCTTGATCAGGTTCAGGCTCACGGACAGGGCCGGCCGGAGGACGTCGCGAACCTGGTCCTGTTCCTCGCGTCCGAGGAATCGCGGCAGATCACCGGCACCCATATCGTCATCGACAACGGGGAGACGGTGGGATGAACATCTCCGAAGTCGCCGACCGGCAGGCCATCGCCAACGTCCTCGCCCAGCACAGCCGGGGCGTGGACCGTGCCGATGCCGGGCTTTTGGCGGACTGCTACCACCCCGACGGCACCGTCGATTATCGCTTCTACGACGGTCCCGCGCCCGAGTTCGCGGCGATCCTCGCGGGCGCGCAGAAGGCGGGGCCGGTCACCCTCCACCGCACCGCGCAGATGTGGATCGAGACGCAGGGCGATATGGCATGGTCGGAAAGCTACATCATGGCCTACGCCTCCAGCGCCGGAGAGGCTGGACCCGCCACCCAGCACCTGATCTGCGGCCGCTACCTCGACCGGCACGACCGCCGCGACGGGCGGTGGCGGATGAATCACCGCACCTACGTGCTCGACACCAGCGTCAACTGGACCGGCGGTCTGCCCCTGCCCGGCCTCGGCCCGCTGGCGAGGCATCTTCCCACCGGCGGACACGGCAGCGCCGATGCCGGAATCGCGCTGCTCGCACAGGCCCGCGCCCGCAATACGACGAGAGGAATCCGACCGATGACGCATGACGACGCTAAGATCGACGCGGTGATCTCGCGCCAAGAGATCGCCGACCTGACGATGGCCTATTGCCGCGGTGTGGACCGCGCCGATGCAGATTTGCTGGCCAACGTGTTCCACCCCGAAAGCACCGTCGTCAGCGGCGCCTTCAACGGCAATGGCCGAACGTTCGCCACCGAGATCTGCGCGCTTGTGGAGGCTACCTACGAGCAGACCTTCCACTCGATCGCCAACCAGTGGATCGAGATCGAAGGCCATGGCGCAGTGGGCGAGACGTACGTGATCGCCGTCTCCACCTCGCGCGGCGATGAGAAGACCGACACCCTCACCGGCGGCCGCTACATCGACCGCTTCGAGCGCCGCGATGGCCGCTGGGCCATTGCCGAGCGGACTTTCGTGCTCGACTGGCTGCGCGCCGAACCCAGCACCCGCGACATGACCGGTGGCATGCACGCCGCGCTCGACCTGCACGGCACGCGCGGGAAATCGGACCCGGTCTATACGTTCTCACGGGGTTGACCGGACCGTCGTTTCGGCCAGTTGCCCCCCTTGCTCGCGCGGCGCAGGGCGCGTGCCTGCATCCGAGCAGCGCCAATGAAACGATGGAGAGAGACGAACCGTGGATGCTACCCGACTGGACGGCGCGATCGCGCTGGTTACCGGCGTCAGCGGCGATATCGGTGCGGCGGTCTGCGATCTGCTCGAAGCGCGGGGCGCAACGGTCGTGCGCTCCGACTTACGCGCGCCATCGGGTGGGGCGGGCGAGTTCCTCGCCCTCGACGTCACCAGCGAGGCAAGCTGGACCGATACTCTTGCCGCCATCGAGAGGCGCCACGACGCTCTCGACGTGCTCGTGACCAATGCTGGCATCGCGCCGATGGAACGGATCGACGCCATGCCACTGGAGGACTGGCGCCGCTGCCAGCAGGTCAACGTCGAGGGGGTGTTCCTCGGTCTCAAGCTGGCCTCGCCGCTGCTCGCCCGCAGCGTCAGCCGTCGGCCGGGCGGTGCCTCGGTGGTCAACTTGTGTTCGGGCGCTTCGGACCGGCCCGCCGCCTTCAGCGCAGCCTATTGTGCGAGCAAGGGCGGCAGCACGGATGCTCACCCGCGCCGCTGCAGTGGAGTTCGCCGCGCTCAAAATGCCGATCCGCGTCAACTCAGTGCATCCTGGCGTGGTCGTGTCCGCGATGATGGATGACATTCTTGCCACCTACTCGCGGATCACCGGCGGCACCCCGGTCGAGACTCTAAGCGCGGGCGTCGTCGCCGGCGACCCGATGGGCCGCTTCGTGGAGCCGGCCGAAGTGGCCGAAGCCGTCGCATTCATGGCCTCCAGCGCCGCCCGTTACGTCCACGGCGATGCGATCCACGTCGACGGCGGATACGCCGCAGCGTGACAACTGGTTGGTTGTCGTTGTTTAACAGGCTGCGGAAAAAGGCGCCGCAGTGGTCACCGTCGATCTGCGTTCGAAGGAGGGGGACTGGTCTGTCGCTCGTTTCAGGGTGAAATTC
>NZ_ALVC01000425.1:0-6398 GCF_000293195.2 Sphingomonas sp. LH128 | reverse complement strand
GCCCTCGGCCTTGAGTTCGTCGACGATGTTGTAGGTCGGCGGGGCGACGACGAGCGGCGCCTTGAATTCGACCTTGCCCTCGGTCTTCTCGATGTTCTTGAGCATCTGGGCGATGATCTTCATGTCGCCCTTGTGCACCATGCACGAGCCCACGAAGCCGAGGTCCACCTTCTTGGTGCCGCCGTAGTACGAGACCGGGCGGATCGTGTCGTGAGTGTAGCGCTTGGAGACGTCGGGGTTGTTGACGTCCGGGTCGGCGATCATCGGTTCATCGATGATGTCGAGGTCCACGACCACCTCGGCGAAGTATTTGGCCGAAGCGTCCGGCGACAGCGCCGGCTTCTCGCCCGAGCGGATCTCCGCGATGCGGGCGTCGGCCTTGGCGATCAGGCCCTGCAGCGTACCGGCCGCGTTCTCCATGCCCTTGTCGATCATGATCTGGATGCGCGACTTGGCGATTTCCAGCGAGCCTATCAGGGTCTCGTCGTCCGAGATGCAGATCGAGGCCTTGGCCTTCATCTCTGCGGTCCAGTCGGTGAAGGTGAAGGCCTGGTCGGCCAGCAGCGTGCCGATGTGGACTTCGATGATGCGGCCCTGGAACACGTTCTCGCCCGCGCACTGTGCCAGCATCTGCTGCTGGGTGGCGTGGACGACGTCGCGGAAGTCCATGTGGGGCTGCATCTTGCCCTTGAAGGTCACCTTGACCGACTGCGGGATCGGCATGGTCGCCTCACCGGTGGCCAGCGCCAGCGCGACGGTGCCCGAGTCCGCACCGAAGGCGACGCCCTTCGACATGCGGGTGTGGCTGTCGCCGCCGATGATGATCGCCCAGTCGTCCACGGTGATGTCGTTGAGCACCTTGTGGATCACGTCGGTCATCGCGTGATAGACGCCCTTGGGGTCGCGCGCGGTGATCAGGCCGAAGTTGTTCATGAAGGACATGAGCTTCGGGATGTTCACCTGGGCCTTCTTGTCCCACACCGAAGCGGTGTGGCAGCCCGACTGGTAGGCGCCGTCGACCAGCGGCGAGATGACGGTGGCCGCCATCGCTTCCAGTTCCTGCGCGGTCATCAGGCCGGTGGTGTCCTGCGAACCGACGATGTTCACCTTGACGCGCACGTCCGAACCGGCATGCAGCACCTTGCCCGGGGTGACGCCCACGGCGTTGCGGTTGAAGATCTTCTCAACAGCGGTCAGGCCCTGGCCCTCGACGGTGAGTTCCTTGTTCGGAGCGAACACGGTGGGTGCCTCGACGCCCAGCGTTTCAGCCGCGAAGGTCTGGAGTTTCTTGCCGAAGACGATGGCGTAGGAACTGCCCGCCTTCATGAACTCCATCTTCTGCGGGGTGAAGGCGGCGGCGACGTCGACCAGTTCGTTGCCGGCTTCGTCGGTCAGCTTCTTGTTCTTGACGTCGATCTTGAGGATCGTGCCGGTCTCGACCGAGAACTTCTCTTCAAGCACCGGGTTGCCGTCGTTGTTGAGGATCGGCTTGCCGTCCTCGCCGATCTGCTTGACCCAGTTCTTGAGGTTGATGCCGATGCCGCCGGTCACGTCCACGGTGGTCGCGAAGATCGGCGAGATGCCGTTGGTGCCCGCGACGACGGGGGCGTAGTTCACGAAGGGAACGTAGGGGCTGGACTGCTTGCCGGTCCACAGCGCCACGTTGTTGACGCCCGACATGCGCGAGGAGCCGACGCCCATCGTGCCCTTCTCGGCGATCATCATCACCCGCTTGCCCGGGTGCGCGGCCTTGAGCGCCACGATCGCCTGCTGGCCTTCGGGCGAGATCATGCACTGGCCGTGCAGTTCGCGGTCCGAGCGCGAGTGCGCCTGGTTACCCGGCGAGAGCAGGTCGGTCGAGATGTCGCCTTCACCGGCGATGAAGGTGACGACTTCGATCTCGTCCTCGACGTCGGGCAGCTTGGTGAAGAATTCGGCCTTGGCGTAGCTTTCCAGCACGCCCTTCGCCACGGCATTGCCGGCCAGAAGCGCGTCGCGCAGGCGGAACATGTCGGCGTCGTAGAGGAACACCTGGGTCTTGAGCACTTCGCCCGCCTCGGCGGCGATGGCCGCGTCATCGCCGAGCGCGATGTCGAGCAGCACCGAGATCGAAGGACCGCCCTTCATGTGCGAGAGCAGTTCGAGCGCGAAGGCCGGGGTGATTTCGGCGACGGTGGCTTCGCCGAGGATGATCTTCTTGAGGAACGCCGCCTTCACGCCGGCCGCGCTGGTGGTGCCGGGAAGCGTGTTGTAGATGAAGAACTTGAGAGCGTCGGCGCGGTATTCGCTGCCGGTATCCTCGATGAGGGTGATGATCTCCGCGATGAGCGCGCCGTCGTCGATCGGCTTGGGCGCGAGACCCTGATTTTTCCTGCTTTCGATTTCGGCGAGGTAATCTAGGTATAGGCTCATCGTGATCCCTACGTCATGGAGTGGGCGGGAGCCACCATGACAGGTATCGTTGACCGGCCTAGTGGCTGATGGCGCCCCGGTACGCCAACAGGGACCGACTGGCAAGGCACTGGATGACGGCAAAAGCGCCGTTTTTTGCATCTGCACAGTACATTTGAAAAGCAGGAGCCCGGTTGAACGGATCAACCGGGCTCCTGCTCCCTGTCTTCAAGGCCTGTCCGGCCCTCGATCAGGCCGTCGGGGGATAAGGATGGTGGCCGAAGACCCATTGCGGCCGGGGCGAACTATTACGTTCGATCAGAAGGACCTGCGCCTCGCTGCCCTGCATGCCGATCTGGTGCGCGGCGTCGATCGCGCGGTTGAGCGCGACCTTCTGGCTGGCGAAGACGTCGAGAGCGACCCCGTGCAGGCTGACGGCCCATTCGAGACCGCGACGGAAAACATGGAAATCGTTGCGGGACGTGGTCATCCGAGCTTCCTTTCGCATATTTTCGATCGAAACCCAGCCGCGCCACTGCGACGGGATGACGACCTGAGATATTCTCAAGTTATTTGATTGAGAATATCTGTCAAGCCCATCTCTCAGAAGATGCGCCGCAGCGACAGCAGGATCGTGCGGCCCATCGGATCGAGATAGTCGCGCTGGTAGGCGTAAGGCGTCGCGCCGGTATCGTCGGTGACCTTCTGGCGCTGGTTGAAGAGGTTCTCCACCGACAGGCTCACCCGCGTGCCCCGTGCCCAGTCCTTGCCCCGGAAGCGGTTCTGGAGATTGGCGAACACACGCAGGTCCACCGTCGCCAGCGAGGCAAAATGCAGGTTGCCCGAGGCCGAGCTGCTGCCGGTGACGTCCGCCGAACTCTGCCAGTTGCCCTCCAGACGCAGGCCGAGCCCGTTGTCGATCAGGCCGAGGCTGCCCTGCACCTTGTGACGCGGCGTGGACGAGCCGGTGATCGTGCCGCCATCAAGCAGATCTATGGTCGGGCTGCCTTCCGTAAGCTGGACGTCCTGACGCAGCACCCAGGTGTGGTAGAGCGAGGCGAGCAGGCGGACGCCGTTGTCGCCTCCACCACCGAAGCCCCTGCCGCCGGGACCACCGGGACCGCGCGGACCACCTCCAAAGCCGCCCGGACCGCCGCCGGGACCTTCTCCCGGGGGAGGCCCCATGCCGTCAGGCGGCGGACCCATGCCGTCGGGCGGCCCCATGCCATCGTCGCGGTCGCCCGGCGGCCGGCCGAAGCCCGGAGCCTCGGCGGCGCGTTCACGCTCGCCGTTGACGGTGATTTCGTTGCCGGTGCCCTCCTCGGGGCCGCGCCCCTCGGCCAGACGCTCCTCGCCGGAGGGCGGTGCAGGCGGTGCCTCTCCGTTCGCTTCGCTTCGGCCGCCCGGCCCTCGCCTGCCCCACGCTCCGGCAGGCGGACGCGGCGGACGGGTGGGCTTGCGCAGCTGCGCAGAAAGGTTGAAGCCCCAGCGCACCTGCTCGCTGCGCTGGCGGTAGACGTTGACCGGCCGCGCATCGACCGACAGCAGGTTGCCGTCCTCGTCGCGCACCAAGCGGTCGGGATAGGCGTCCTCGACCGCCTGCGTCACGCCGCCGAGCGATAGCACCGCGTTGCGGTTGCGACTGTTGACGTATGTGGCGCTGAAATTGAGCTTGGGCGTGCTCATAACTTGCGCGTTGAGCCCGAGCTTGAAGCTGCGGCGGTCGTCGGCCTTGAGGTTCGGGTTGCCGCCGGTGATCGCGGTCACCAGCACGGTCTGGCCGGTCACGTAGTCGTAGACGCGCTGGTTGCTGGTGGTCACCGTCGGATCGCCGAGGTTGGCGACGGTGGGCGCGCTGCGGTCCTGGTTCATTGCCGCGATCACGGTGATCCCGTCGCGCGGGCGCCAGTTGAGGCCATAGCCGAAAGTCGCAAGGCTGCCGTAGTCGGACACTTGCGTCACCCCCGCATTGAGGTTGACGCTGAGCGTCCCGATCGCGCCGAGCACGCCCCTGCTGCGGCTGGTGAGCGGAATGTCGACGCTCAGGCGCGCGCTGCCGTTGGTGCGGTCGGCATCGCCGCTGCTCGCCATGCCGTCCCGCACGCTCGTGGAGGACTGCGCGGTGAAATCGCCCCCCAGCTTCAGGCTGACGCCAAGGTCGCCGGCGGGCAGCGGCAGCACCTTGCCCGAGACGAGCATGCTGGCGCTGCCGGTGTCGGAGTTCGACTTCGCGCGATTGACGATCATGTTCCCCAGCAGCGCGGGCGAAAGCGTGCCATAGGGATCGACGCCCGCGCTTCCCGCATCGAGGGCATCCTGCAGCGTCGTCACGTCATAGCCGTTGTCGGCCCGCGTCTCCGATTCCGAATGTGCGTAGCTGCCGATCACCGAGAGCTTCCAGCGGGTCGAAAGATCGACGTTGACCGTGCCGCCCGCCGAGACACCGCCGGTGTTCACCGCCTTGCGCAGCGGGTCCTGCGAGAGATAGCGGGTGAACGTGTTCTCGGTGCCGTCCGCATAGGGGCTGTCCGCGGGGACCGTCAGTTCCCCGGTCGCCAGCCCGTCGAGCGAGCGGCTGGTCTGGTACGTGCCCTTGACGTTGAACGAGGCGGTGGCGTTCGAACTCAGCTGGTGTGCAAGGCTGGCGCCCAGCGCGTAGCTGCGGGTGGATGCCTGGACGGTGCGGTAGTCGCTCTCGCCCGGAATGGAATCGACAGGGGTGACGGTGCTGTCCGGATCGGCGGTGATGTCGCGGTCACTCTCGCGGATCGCGGCCTGGCTGGTCGCCTTGCCGGTGATGTTGAGGCGGTCGTTGTCGCGGATCTTGGTATAGGTGAAGGCCCCCGTGCCCTGCCCGCCGCCGCCCTCGCCCGACATGCCTCCGCCCAGGTTCACGACCTTGGACTGGAAGCGCCGCTTGAGGATGATGTTCACGACCTTGGACTGCGCGTCGTAGCCGTACTTGATCGCGACTTCCTCGGGCAGGATATCCACGCGCAGCACGGATTCCACCGGCAGGTCGCCGACTTCGTTGACGCCCGAGATGCGCTTGCCGTTGACCAGCACCACCGGCCCGCTCGAGGCATCGCGCCCGGCGATGCTGGTGGTCTGGTCGGCCAGTTCGTCGAGCAGTTCGGCGATGGAATCGACGCCGTAGGAGGCGATCTCGGCCTGACCCAGCTTGTTCTCCGGAGGAATGTCGCCAATCACCGCGCCCGGCAGGGCCTGCCCGGTAACGACGATGTCATCCCCGTCGCCGGAACTCACCTGAGCCGGCGCTCCCCCGCCCGCCTGAGCAGCCTGCTGCTGCGCCTCGGCTCCCTGCGGCGCCATGATCGCGGCGGACGTAAGCAAGGCGCCGAATGCGCGGTGACGGAGCGGGATACAAGGTGCGGATGCCATGCACTGCGGTTAGGGCGGCGCAGTCACGCCGCCCATCCGCAAATAGTGAGAAATTGTAATCAGCCGTCGCAGGTCATCAGTCCAGCATTGTCTTGCGCAGCTTCGCGAAGTCCGCATCGGTGAAGCCGAGCGTGCGCAAGTAGGCTTCCGAACCGCCGTACTGCTTGTCGAGGTACGTGAAGAACTGCGCCAGATGCGAGGCACCGGAGGGCGTATAGAGCGGCTCCGCCTTGCGCGGTTTTCCGTCCTCGCCCGCAACGTAATACTTCAGGATCGGGTTGTTCGGATAGTCCTTGGGGTCCACCTTGGGCATCTCGAACTGCGGGCGGCGCAGTTCGGTGGAGAGATGGTAGTCCTTCAGGATCGTCTCGCGATCGACGCCGAGCACGTCGTAGAGCAACGCCGTCGCCATGCCGGTGCGGTCCTGCCCGGCCGAGCAATGGTAGACCACCGCGCCCTCGTCAGCGATCAGGCGGCGGAACAGCGAGCGGAACTGCGGCGCCAGCATCTTTTCCATGCCCGCATACATGTTCTCGCCGCCGCCCTGGCCCATTTTCGCCATCAGCGGCTTCAGCGAATAGTCGTTGGCGATGAACAGCGCGCCG
>NZ_ALVC01000424.1:0-2793 GCF_000293195.2 Sphingomonas sp. LH128 | reverse complement strand
TTCGGCCGCCAGCCCGAGGGCGACCTGTTCCCCTGGGAGCGCACCGATCTCGCCGATGCGCTGAAGGCCGCGCTGGCCTGATGACGGCGCGTCTCCTCCCTGTCGCGCAGCGATGGGGAGGTGGCAGCGCGAAGCGCTGACGGAGGGGGTTCTCCCCCTCCACACCCGCTGCGCGGGCGGTCCCCCTCCCCATCGCTGCGCGACAGGGAGGATGCAAAGGTCAGCGCGCCGGGTAGCGCATCCGGCCGAGCAGGCGGGTCATGCTGAACCGCTCGTCGGGCTTGCGCAGCAGCTGCGACTTGGCCTTCTCGAAGCGCATGATCCCGGCGATGCGGCGGTCGAGGAAGGCGCGCGTCTCGGCCTTGTCCTCGCTGGTGTCACGCGCGAAGGCATGGAGCGTGGCCGCATAGATGCCGCCCAGGATCGCGCGCTTGGTGTAATGGTTGTAGTCGGTCGCGGTATCGCCCGCGAGCCGCCACATGGCATCGGCGCTGCGCCAGCCCAGCCGCGTCGAAGCGGCGATGTTCTGCGGCATCGCCATGATCGTCAGCGCCCGCAGTAGCGCTTCCTCGCGCCCCGCCACGGCCTCCAGCCGCGCCCAGACGAGGCGGCGGATACGCTCGCGGATCGAAAGGTTCGACAACGCGCCCCCTCCGACCGAGGCCGTCATCGTCGCATCGACATGCCCGATCCACGCGGAGATCATCGCCATCGCCCCGTCGCGGAAGGCATAGGCCGCCAGCGCCGGATCGACACCCGCCGAAACCGCGGCCGAAGCGACCGCATCGGCAGTCCAGCCGTCGAACACGGCGGCATCGGCCACCAGCGGAGCCAGTTGCAGGCGCAGTTCGTCGAGCGAGACGGCTTCTTGCGTCATTTCCAACGTCCTCAGAAGGTCGGGCCGTAGACCGGCTTGGCGGTCTTCGCGCCCTTCTTGCCATAAGTCTCGATGACCGACATCAGCTGCCCGCTGCCGCCTTCGATCTTGGCATAGTCCCGCGCGCTGCGGCCCGAATTGTCAGAGCGGTCGGGATTGGCGCCCGCTTCGAGCAGCGCCTTGGTCAGTTGCAGGTCCTTGCGGTGGACGGCGAAGATCAGCGGTGTCTCGCCCGCGTCGTTCGAGGTGTCGGGGCTGGCCTTCTGATCGAGCAAAAGCTGCGCGCCCTCGCGCCAGCCGAGGTTCACCGCCAGTTCCAGTGCGCTGCGCCCGCGATCGTCGGTGGCATTGACGTTGGCGCCCTTGGCGATGAGGTAGCTGAGCCAGGTCAGGTCGCGGCGCGCGGTGACGATGTGCAGCGCGCCCTCGCCGGTGGTGACGTCCTTGGCGTTGATGATCTGGGAGGACTTCATGATCGCCTCCTCGACCTTGTCGCCTTCCTTCTTCTTCACCGCTTCGAGGAACTTGTACCCTTCCGAGAAGTCGGCGCGGGCGGGCGAGGTCATCAGCAGGCTCATCGCGAACACGGGAACAGCCACCTTGAGGACCATGCGAGAAAGGCCCACAACGCGGCGTATCGTCATCTTCAGCACTTCTAACGTCCTTCCACCACAGGTCTTTACGCGCGCCCCGCCATCCGCGCCTTGCATGGAGGCGTCTAGCAGGTCATGAGCGTGGGCGCCATGACATACCTTGCACGTCGTCTCGCTCCCCTTGCACTCGTATTGCTGGCGGGGCTGCCGCTTTCCGCCTGCTCAAAGCAGCCTGCGGTCGAGCGTCCGCCGCTCGAAGGCGCGGCCATCGGCGGGCCGTTCACGCTGGTGGACAAGGACAACAAGCCGGTCACCTGGGACAGCTTCAAGGGCCGCTGGCGAATCGTCTACTTCGGCTACACCTTCTGCCCCGACGTCTGCCCGCTCGACATGCAGGAAACGATGCGCGGCTTCGCCGAATTTGCGAAGCGCGAACCGGCCAAGGCGGCGAAAGTGCAGCCGATCTTCATCACCGTCGATCCGCAGCGCGACACGCCCGAGATCGTCGGCCAGTGGACCTCGGCGTTCGGCCCGAAGCTGCTCGGCCTCACCGGCACGCCGCAGCAGATCGAAAGTGCTGCCAAGGCCTTCGCGATCTACTACAAGAAGGGCTCCGACACCCCCGGCGGCTACCTGATGGATCACGTTCGCATCACCTACCTGTTCGACCCCGACGGCAAGCCCATTGCAATGCTGCCCTCCGACCAGGGCCGCAAGGCGGTCGAGGCCGAGCTTGAAAAGTGGGTGAAGTGAGCGGCCAAAAGCCCTTCTGGGAACTGCCCCTCGACCGCCTGACCCGCGATGAGTGGGAGGCCCTGTGCGACGGCTGCGGCCAATGCTGCCTGCACAAGGTCGAGGATGAGGACACCGGCGAGATCTACCACACCAACGTCGCCTGCAAGCTGCTCAACCTCAAGACCGCGCAGTGCAGCGACTATGCCAACCGCCGCAGCTTCGTGCCCGACTGCCTGAAGCTGACGCCCGAGAGCGCGGGTCGCTACGCATGGCTTCCGCCGAGCTGCGCCTACCGCCTGCGTGCCGACGGCGACCCGCTGCCCGAATGGCACTACCTCGTCAGCGGCAGCCGCGACACGGTGCACGAGGCGGGCATCTCGGTCGCGGGCAAGGTGATCTCGGAGACGGTGGCCGGGCCGCTCGAACAGCACATCGTCTGGCCCTACGGCGACGAGGACGAGGAGGAGTGGGAGGCCGAGGACGGCAGTGCGCCGTGGGACGTCCTGCCGGAGCCCAAGCGCTGAACGCGATGCTCGACTGGCTGAGGCGCGATCCGCGCGAAGAGCTGGTCGTCGAGGTCGGCGACCG
>NZ_ALVC01000423.1:0-8994 GCF_000293195.2 Sphingomonas sp. LH128 | reverse complement strand
CTGCCGATGCCTGTAGCGGCGAATGAGACTGCGCCGTCAGCAAGTAGCCATAGACAGTGTAAGGTTGACGGCCGACCTCAGTGGTGACCCACCCGGCGATCACGGCGACAAATCCTGCGGGGCCCATCACGACCGCAAGGCGATGAAGCAGCGGCCAGTCATAGAGTTTGCGCCTGGTGCGACTGACCAGGCTGAGCAACCCCAGTCCGAGCATCGCCATCCCCAGTCCCACCATGATGCGGAACGTCCAGAAAACGATGCTGACAGGTGGTTCCAGGTCGTCGGGAATAGTGTCGAGGCCGGCGAGCGGAGCGTTGGGGTCGTGCTTCAGGATGAGGGAAGAAGCCTTGGGCACCTCGATGGCGTAATCGATCCGCTTTTCCGCAGCATTAGGGATGCCAAACAGAACCAGCGGAGCGCCGTCAGGATGGCTGTCGTAATGCCCCTCCATCGCCATGACCTTCGCCGGCTGATGCTTCAGAGTATTCAGGCCATGGGCATCGCCAGCGAAAATCTGCAACGGGGCGGCGAGAGTCACCATCCACATCGCCATCGAGAACATCTTGCGGGCGCCCGGGTTGCTCCGGTCGCGCAGAAGGTGCCATGCACCGACCGCTCCGACGACGAGCGACGTCGTCAGGTAAGCAGCGAGCACGACGTGCGCGAGACGATAGGGAAAGCTCGGATTGAAGATGATCGGCAGCCAGGAGCCGGCAGGTACGAACTGCCCCTGAGCATTGATCGCAAAGCCTGTCGGGGTCTGCATCCAGCTGTTGGTGCTGATGATCCAGGTGGCGGAGATGAATGTCCCGAGAGCCACCATGCAGGTTGCGAGGAAATGCATCCGCGGTCCGACCTTGTTAATGCCAAACAGCATCACGCCAAGGAATCCCGCTTCCAGGAAGAAGGCCGTCAGCACTTCATAGGCCATCAGCGGGCCTATCACCGGCCCCGCCTTGTCAGAGAAGACCGACCAGTTGGTTCCGAACTGGTAGGACATCACGATACCGGAAACGACACCCATCCCGAACGCGACGGCGAAGATTTTCAGCCAGTAGCGATACAGGTTCGCGTAGACGCCGCGGCCCGTCTTCAACCACAGACCTTCCAGCACCATCAGGAAGCTGGCGAGACCGATCGAAAAAGACGGAAAGATGAAATGAAACGAGACAGTGAATGCAAATTGCACTCGTGCCAAAAGTAGTGCTTCGTCGCCCATAAGAGCTCCCGATATGGCGCGTCACAGGCGCAGCAAACCACAACAACAACGCGCAATGCATTGTTGCGTGCCTAAAAAGCAGCACCCTCGTGCGGTATGTTAGATCAGGCTTACCTTTCGGGGAGCCTGCGGACTTATGAGAGCCGACAGCAGCTGAAGACCCCGCTGCAACCGCGCTCGCGATAAACTTCCACCAATCGAGACCCGCAGGGCTGCTGCGGGTTCCATTGCGCGATCGACCGCGAATGCCTCGCTCGGGATGGCTGAGAGTCCATGCTGGCGCAGGACGTCAGCTATGTGGCGACCGTCGAGATCGGTCGGAACGCTTAGCCACAGGTGATACCCGCAGTCCATTGCGCGAAATGTCCCAGAGGCGAGGCACTCACGCGCAAGTTTCTGACGCAAAGCGGCCTCGTCTCTGACCTCGCCGACGAGGTGGGTAAAGACATCCGACCTGGCCCATTCGGCAATGATGGCGGCATTAAGTGGTGGTGCCATGATGGCCGTTTCATGCATATCGGCAGCTAGACGCCACGCCCCGGCAACGTCAGGAGCGCGCAGCCAGGCTACACGCAGGCCCGGCGTAAGCACCTTCGATACACTCGCAATATACCA
Organism: Sphingomonas sp. LH128; assembly: GCF_000293195.2. Lineage (NCBI taxonomy): Bacteria > Pseudomonadati > Pseudomonadota > Alphaproteobacteria > Sphingomonadales > Sphingomonadaceae > Sphingomonas > Sphingomonas sp. LH128. The sequence continues at coordinate 7,160 of NZ_ALVC01000423.1, read as the reverse complement.
GGCGTTTGTCGGCGCGAGCGACGCTACAGGTACAAGGGGTTGAGCGGGAAGAAAGCCGTATGCGTCATCCTCGATCAACAGGAGGCCATGCTGCGTGATGACACGGGCGATCGCCGCTCGCCTGTCTGGCGGCATGGTGATGGTAGTGGGGTTGTCATTAGTGGGAACGAGATAGATGCCTCGGACTTCCGTAGCTGAGCATGCTTCATCCAGGGCTCGTGGAAGCATGCCGTCTTCGTCACTCGCCACAGGAACCAACTCGATCCCAAACCTGCGAGCCAGTGCCAGCAGGCCGGGATAGGCATAAGGGGCCACGGCCAGTCTATCACCGGCACTGAGTTCAGCGCTGAAAATCGCATGGAGGGCATTCTGGCCGCCCGCAGCCACGAGTACGCTGTCTTCCGAGCAGGGAATGCCTCGCGCAGTCAACATATCAGCGCCTGCCTTGCGTGCCGAGGCAGCCCCTCCACTACGCTGATATTGAAAAGGCAATCCGCCGTTTTCGGGACTCAGCAAAGCAGAAGCGCACTCGCGAAATGCCGCTGCCAAGGATCCACCGAAATCTTCGGGCGGAGCATTCATCCCCGTGTCGCCTGCGTCCTGAACTCGGATGCTCGGTGTCGCCGAAGCCGTTGCGCGCACGAAGCTGCCCCGGCGACCACTACCTTCAACAAACCCGAGGCGCTGCGCTTCGCCGTAGGCGCGGGTGATCGTCGTTAGATCCAGACCCAGCGCTTCTGCGAGTGCGCGCTGAGGGGGCAGTCGGTCACCCGGACGCAGCTTTCCAGCCTCCATGTCTCGTGCAATCGCCTCCGCGATAGCAAGATATTTCGGCCCGGTTGCCGTGGTTATATCGGGAGTCCAGCTTTGCATCATGACCTTCTAGAAGCCTTCGGGCGGTTGGCGCCGTTAGTCTCGGTGATAGAACGCTGGGCGACCGGCAAGAACATTCCTCGCCATTTCTCCGCCATCATACACCGCAAGCGGCGTGCTAGACCCGATCCCGTCCCAGAACCCGGGATCGGCATATTGGCGAAGGGCGACCTCGTATCGCTTTAGCCGAACGAATTCTGCTTCCAAAAGGGCGGCGGCGGTTTTGATTTCCGGGAAGTCTTCTGCCTTGCCGCTGCGGATCATGCCGGAAAGGTCCGGACGGTTGATCGCGTCGTACAGATCAGAAACAAGCCGTGCCGCGAGATTTATGCCCTTAACATTCCTGGGCGTGGTCGAAGACACCGGGCCGCTCATATTACTTATCCTCATTCTCGGCCTTGGCATGCAACTGCGCCCAAAGGTTCTCGGTGCCGGCTTCCTGTGCCTTGTTGACGTACTGCGAGGCAACGAGCCAACCCTTGATGTATTGCAAGGGAAGGACACATCCGAGCATCATCAAAGGAGCGGATGTAAACAAATGCACCCAGAAGGGCGGTTCGAAAGCAACCTGAAGCCACACCACGAAGAACGTCAGCGGAAATGCGACGATGCACAGCGAGAAAAACGCTGGACCATCGTCGGGCGCGGCAAAATTATAGTTCAGCCCGCAGCTTGGACATTTCGTCTGCAGCTTCAGCCATTTGCGGAACATGGATGCTTGTCCGCATTTGGGGCAAAGCCCTTTCAAACCACAGTGAAAAATCCAGCGTCCTTTGCTGGCAGTTGCGTCGTTCGAGTCCAACATCGGATGGGACCTCAAAGAGTTTTGCTGATTGTGAGACCCATATATACGAAACATTCAATCCATGCAATGAGCATGCAATGGTGAGACATTATGTCCCACCTAGCCAGAACGTCCGGGAAAACCCGCCGCCGCGATAGCCTCCACAGCGTGAAGCAAGTATAAAGTCAGGGCGTTTGCATGGGCACTTATCCATACAATCTACCCTCAGCCGGCCGAAGCAGCCTTCAGACCAACGAGCTTTCCATGGAGATCACGGAACGCCCGTAACGCTCATGACCTCAACACTTACCTGTGGCTCGATTTCTCTGGCGACGTTCCGACGCTTCGGAACAAGGTAAATTGACACACCATCCGACCTGGCAATGCCGAAAGTGAAAGATGACGAGGTGACCGCTTTCCATGAAGGAGAGCGGTTGTCTCCCCCAGTGAGCGACTTTCAAGTCGACGCAGAGTACTCGTGCGGCGACGATGAATTGGTCGGTCTGGCTAACGACAGTCAGGTTTCAGCAAATGCAGACATTCGATTGATTCCTCCAGAATGGCGGGTATGTCCCAAGGCTTGCCCGTCGGCTGACGATCGCCGAAACCTCGGAGACGTCAAGTTTCGGGACAGGCTCCTGTCCACAGCAATGACCCTGATGAGCGCGGCTCCAGACGCTTAGCCGGTCTGTCCGCTGCGATCTTCAACGCAGCAACAGCAAATCCCGAGCGCCACCGCGAGTCAGTTCCGTTCGCTCTACGGAGTGAGTTTAGATGGCGCCCGTGACCAGCTCCCCGGCAATAATTCCGCCTTCGGCGGTTGCGTGTGGTGCAGTTCGAAAACAAGTTTTCGAACTGCACCACACGCCCAATAGCTTGAAAATTATCGCAGGACACTTGCAACGGTACATAAGAGGTGTAGCCTTGGGCCTGGATTGGGAAGCACTTTGTCGAGGTGCGCGACAACGGCGATCAATCCGTCAGGGCCATGGATGTCGCGGCGACACATGGAGCCGACGCCGACGATCGTGCCGGGATTCATCGACCACGCCAGCATTTCGGCGCAACGCTCATAGTCCTCGGGATAGCGACCCTGAAGGACGGGCATGAAGCGGTCGATGATGCCGAGGTCATGCGCCCGCGATCGGCATTCGCGGTTCGTCGCCACGGTGCGGGCGATACGGTCGAGGACTTCGGCGCGATCGGCGGCAATCTCGGCTTCGCAGCAATAGTCGGCGGCCGCGAAGCGCCGGAACGGATAGGATGCGGCCAGAGCCATGTAGTCGGCGATCCACCATGGATAGCCGCCATATCTGGACATCAGGACATATCCCACGCTGTCGAGGTCGAGGCTTTTGAGCCCGTGGGCATTCGTCAGTTGGCCGGTGCGCCAGCCTCGCCATTCCCGCCAGCCCCCTGATGCGGTGCGCCAGCGCGACAGGCAGTTCGCGGAAATCAGCATGGGCTGCTGCATGATCCGCGCGCGCTGAAGGATCGGCCCTTCATTGAGATGGGGCAGGCCGACGATCACCTCGATCGTCATGGAAGGATCTCGGCGTCGAGTTCGTCGAAGCTGATGACGCTGCCGCGCGCATCATACCGGGCGGCATCGACGAGGGCCTTGAACATGGGATCGGCGTATGTCGGACGGGCCAGATGATCGACGCTGGCGAGGGTATAGCCAAATACGCCGACTTTGCCGCTCGGCACCCAATCGGCCCAATCGCCGTAGGCGGTGGTCACGACGACCTTGCCGATGCGTGCCTCGAACGCTTCGCGCTCGCGCCTGACATGGCTCTGACGCGGTTCTACGGCCTCGCCGGCATAGGCTTCCCATCGCTCGGGCCGCCAGCTTTTGACGGTGCTGGTGGCAAGCGAAAGTTCGATGTCGAAGAGCGGATCTCCGGCAGCGGCAAATTCGGTCTGGAACGCCACGATCACGAGCGACCAGTCAACGTCATGCTCGTACTCGGGTTCATCCAGACGCAGCGCCTCGGGGATGGCGGCCTGGCGTGTCTCGGACAGGACAAAGCCGCCATGTGACGGGGTCACGACGCGCCAGATGCCGGGGAGGCGCTGCGTGGTAGTGACGGGCTTGCCCCAGCGGGTCATCTCCGGTGCGGGGGAGGAAACGAATGCGGGCATGTGTGTTCTCCTTCATCGTTCGCTCCCTCCTTCTCGCTCCCCTCATTCAGCCTCAGAGAGCCAGGTCGCCATGTTCTGGACGACGGGGCGCCGCTCGCAGTGCCGCCGAGCGCCCTCGGCGCTGTTGATGGCACTGTGAAGGCGGCCTGCGGCCTTGGAGGCCCCGGCCTCGCGCAGCAGGCCGCGTGCACGGCGCATGAGTTTCAGGGCGTCGTCGATCTGTTGCTTCGAACGCGGTGTGGCGGGTTTCAGGCGGGGCATCTCAAGTCCTCCTGTCTCTTGAGGGCAATGCGCGCGGCGACCTCGTTTGCCGAAAGGTCAGTGCGCTCGATCACGCGCCAGGGCTGCAGGTCATTGCCGGGGGCGATCATGACCGCGATTCCGGCCTGCATCATGCGCTGCGCGACGCGGATGGCATTCTCGCGGCTGCAGAGCCGTGCCCACAGCGGCGAGAGCGCGGATGATACCGCGCTCATGGCGGGGGCATCGCAGCGGAAGGGCGGGGGGCGAAGAGCGTTCGGTGGACCTTCGTTTCCGGGACGACAGACCATTCAAGGTCACGGAAGTTGCGGATGCGATAGTGCCCGTATTTACCGAAAGGCCGGAAGGTGATGGTCGCGCCCCGCTTGATGACGGTGAACTCGTCGCCGGCAAAGCCATCGGTGAATGTGATCGCCTGCGGGAATTTGACGCGCATCCCATCGACGATCTTTCGGGAACGCTTCTGCAGGTGGGCGAGGCAGCGCCGACGCCAGTCGAGAGCATTCTCGTTGGTGGTCGGCGTCAGCAGGCGAAGGATATTCTCGGGTGCTTCTGCCTCGCAGGGGCCCATGCTTTCGCTCATGTCCTTGAACCCGAAGTGCATTGCCTCCTTGTCCCTCGGGTTCCACTTCACGAGGCAGACCATGGCGATGACATCGGTCGGCACGCCGTTTTCGGAGTATTGCACTGCTGCGTACCAGACCCGGTTGCCGGGGCAGGACGAGGCAAGGACGCGAGCGGCGCGCGCGATTCCGTTGTCGTCCGGCGCATTGGTGAAGGTGAACTGGGCGTCGAGATAGGACTTGGGCGTAGCGTGCCCGCCCATGTGGTGCCTGTTCATGAAGAGCCAGCCCATGGTGACGTCTCCTGCTGATGGAAGTCATGCCGCCGCCTTCAGGGCATCGCCGGCAGGCGCACTCGCCTCGGCAAAGCTGAAGGCGCGCAGATAGTTGAAGGCTTGTTCGGCTTTGGCCGAGGCGGTGAAAATCGCGCTGTGATCGGTGCGGAGCACTCTGATCCAGTGCGCCAGGTAGCTGGCGTGGCTGTCGTGAAGTTCGGTCGGCAAGCCGAGGTCCGCGCAAACGTAACTTGCTGTCAGTTCGGCACAAAGTTCCTCTACGGCGTATGCCTCGTCACCGAAACGCTTGCCGAATGTGCGGTTGAGCCGATCCTTGCTGCCACTCCAATGGGCACTTTCATGCGCCCTCGTGGAAGCGTAAGCGTCGCCCGATCTGAAGCTGCCGGGACGGGGCAGCTGGATGTAGTCACCGAGCGGGCTGTAATACGCTTCGTCGCCGCCGTGGCGAACCTCGGCAGGGATCGCCGCGAAGAAGCTATCGATCGCGTCCTGGCGCTGCGATAGCAGGCTCGGTGTCGGGGGCACGTCCCGCGCGTAGTAGTAATCGGGCAGGCCCTCGATCTCGTCTGCATTGTAGACGATGTAGTGGCGCAGGAAGCGGATCAGCTGGCCGGTGGCCTCGCCCGGCAATCCCGGCTGCCCTGCCTTGCGGAAGCTGGAAGCGTAGATCGACATGGATGGATCGGCCTTGCGGCGCACATGCGCGCGAAGTTCCTCGGCCTGGCGCGCTGTCATCCAGTAGCGGCTGCGGTATCCACGCGCGTCGGCGATCGTCCAGAGCCAGAGGCAGTTGATGCCGTTGTACGGAGTGCCTTCATGGCGGAGCGGTCGGCCGCCCTCCCCGGTCAGCGACCAGGAGCGGGCCCACGGGGTTGTGCCGGTCTCGAGCCAAGAAACGATGGTATTGGTGACTTCGCGCGCGATGTCGCGCGAATTGCGGGGCGTCTTCATGGGAATGTCCCTTGTCCGGTGTGGCGAGAAAAGCCCCCGGTGAGCCGCAAAGCCCACCGGGGGATCGTCGATCGGGTTGGAGGGACGCTCGTTATTCCGCCGCTTCGGCCCACTGACTGACGGCATCGTCATCGCCGTAAACTTCCGGCGAGCCGTCATCGATCAGGTGATCGTCGTCGCCTTCGCCGGTGTGCTCGTCGTCGATCGAGACGTTCTCGCCATCGTCGCCGTCGTCGGGCCCTGTAAGTGCAGCGTCGATCAGGCTGGCCAGATCGTCTTCGGCGTCGTCAGGTGCGCTCGCCTCGCCGGTATCCCCGGCTTCGTCGCCCTCGTCCTGAACCGTCGTCGTCTCGGCGGGGGTGAAGCGCATTGCGGCGGGCACCCAGGCCAGTGCCCTTTCCTTGACGTCGGCCTCGATCACCGCGTCGCCGGCGAACAGCTTCTCGCAAGAAGTCGAGATTTCGCCCTTCTTCTGGCTCGCATGGCGGCCCGAGAGTGCGGGACCGCCGACTTCGTCGAGCAGCGAGAGCAGAGCACCCTTGGGAACGCGGTCGAAGAAATTCTCCGAGGTCGGGCGCCACCACTTGGCAACATCGACTTCGAGCAGCCCGGCAAGGTGGGTCTGGAGGGCGTTCTGACGATGGCTGTAGGTTTCCTTCGCCTTGAACGACCGGGCAACGATCCACGCGAGCCATGCCGCCTTGACCTCGTCGTCCAGCGCGCGGAAGGCGTCGAAGCGATCGACCATGCTCTTGTGCTCGGTCCAGGAGGCATCAAGGCCTTCGCGCACTTCGGCGAGATAGTCATGGGCGACCGACTTGGGATAGGCGTCGTAGCGAACCGGATCTTCCGGGTGCGAAGCTCGGATCGTGGTGCCGCAGGTCTCGTCCGTCCCCGTGGACTTGTCGACCATGGCGAACAGCATGTAATCGAGCGCGAGCGCCGGGTTGGCGATCATCGAAGCGCCCAGAACGTCGCGGCGCTGCACCGAAAGCTGATCGAGCAGAACCTGGCTGAGTGCCTTGCCGCCAGGGGCAACTTCGTCGGGCGACACCTCCTTGGTGCCCCCGGTGACGGTTCCGGTCTCGCCCTCCTCGATGCGGAACGTCGGAGTGCGCGGGGCCGCTTCGCCGGCAGGTTCGCTTTCGATACCGTCGTCGCCGGTCTCGGCCGCGTCCTCGTCGTCCTCATCGGGTTCGACCATGGTGACGCTGAGCGGTGTTTCGCTGTAGTAGGTGTCGCCGAGTTCCATCCGGCCGTCCTGCGACAGCGTCAGGAACAGGCCGA
>NZ_ALVC01000422.1:0-2735 GCF_000293195.2 Sphingomonas sp. LH128 | reverse complement strand
CGGCCTATGCCACGATCAAGGGATTCGAAGTCATGCGAGCCCTGCGCAAAGGACAGGCTCGCCCCTGGTGCCTGCAGCCCGGCATCAGGGGCGAGGTGCGCCTTGTGGAGAGAGCTTTTGGCATTGGGCCCTCGGCGCTGACGGAGGCCATGGGCATGCTCAACCACCATTTCGCAGCAGCCGCCTGATCGGCGCAGAGCGACAGCCTACCTCTGACTGCCGCCAATCTTTGCAACAGAGCCCGATCCCGAGATGATCAAGGAAGTGCTCGAGGTGATGACGGCGCTCGCGGCCGAGGGGCGGACGATGGTGTGCGTGACCCACGAAATGGGCTTCGCGCGCGAGGCGGCCGACCGCATCCTGTTCATGGACGCGGGGCGGATCGTCGAAGACGCGGCGCCGGCCGCATTTTTCAGCGCGCCGGCGAGCGAGCGGGCGCGGGCGTTTCTCGACCAGCTGATCGCGCACTGAGCCCAGCCCGTCTCGGGGCAGGCGGCGTCATCGCGCGATCCGCCGCCTCATGCGCCGGTTGATGCCGAAGCCGGCGATCAGGATCGCAAGGGCCGCGAGCTGCGCCAGCACACCCTGCGCGGTCGGGAAGATACCGAGCAGTGCGATGCGCGGAACGCCGTGCCATGGATCGACCGCGAGCAAGCCCGCCTCCTGCAACCCGGCGATGCCCTTCCCGGTCAGCACGACCGCGAGGATTGCGATCAGCACCGAACTCCAGGCGAAGAATCGGGTGATCGGAAGCTTCGCGCTGTAACGCAGCATGATCGCGGCGATGATAATCAGCAGGACGGCCGCCGCGGCGGCGCCGGCGAGCATCGCGCCGCCATTTCCCTGTGTCCAGAGGGCGGCATAAAAGAGGATCGTCTCGAACACCTCGCGATAGACGACGACAAAGGCGAGCAGGAACAGGAACCAGGCCGACCGGCGCGAGAGCGCCCGCGCCATCTTGTCCCTTATATAGCCTTGCCAGGCGTCGGCGTTGCTCTTCCCGTGCATCCAGATGCCGACGGAGAGCAGGATGACGGCAGCGAAAAGCGAGCCGAAGCCTTCGGTGAGCTCGCGCGAGGCGCCGCTGATTCCGATGGCATAGGTCGCGACCGCCCAGGTCAACGTCCCGGCGCCGAGCGCCGCGATCCACCCGCCATGGACATAGGGCAGAAGCTGCGGCCGACCGGCCTTGCGAACGAAAGCGATCATGGCGATGACGATCAGCAGCGCCTCAAGCCCTTCGCGCAGGAGAACGCCGAAGGCGCCGAGGAAGCTCGACACCGGACTCGCGCGTTCGGGCGCGAGGATGGCTTCGGCTTCGGCGAACAGTCCGTCGAGCGCCGAGACGGCGGCCTCGACCTCTGCGACGGGGCGTCGCTTGCCGATCGCGCTGCGCAGGTCTGCCATCGCGCCCTCGATCCGCGCCATCAATGCCGTATTGCGCGACGCGAGCACGGCTTCGACGGGCTCGAATTCGTCGAGATAGGCCGATAGCGCGAGATCGGCTGCGGCCTTCCGGTCGCCCGCGGCATAGGCGCGGAGGCTGGCATCGAGCCGTGCCCGCGCGGCGAGCAGCGAACCCGACGGCGCCGCGGCGAGCGCCTCGGGGTGGCGGCGGAGATGGGCTGTCAGCGCCGCGGCCCTGTCCTCGCCGAGTTCGGCCGCGAGTGCGGCGGGGGTCATTGCGGTGAGCGCCGCCAGATCGGGCAGCTCGGCCCGCAGACCGGCGTCGTCCCGCCAGCGCTCCGCGCCATCGGCGGCGGTCGCGGGATAGGCGAGGCTCCCGACATGGAAGGCCAGCGCCCAGCGATCGCCGTCGGGCAGCGCGGCGTAGCCCGCCATCGACGTGCCTTCGAGTCCCTGGGTGATGACCTGATACAGGCCGAACAGGCTGCGCTGGTCGGCGCGCGCCGCATCGGTGAAGGCGATCGGCGGCGGATCGAGGCCGGCGGCGAGCGGGCCTTTGCCGTCGCCGGCCGCACCATGGCATGATGCGCAGTTTTGCGCATAAAGCGCGGCGCCGCGCGCGAGGTCCGGCGGCGCTGAGGGCGCGAGCGGCACCGGATAGGCGGCGAGCAGCGCCTTGGCGAGATCGCGCGCCTGCGCGGCGACCGCCGCTACGTCTGACTTTGCGCCGATGGCGCGGCGGAGCGCTGCGGCGCGCCCGACAAGCGCGGGACGAGCATCGCTCGGCGGCAGGGCCGCGACGCGCTTTTCGACCTCGGCGGCGAACTCGACCATTTCGGCATATTCGGGAGCGCTGACGATTTTTCCGTCGGCGACCGCCCCGGCATAGTCGACCGCGATATAATCGAGCAGCCGCCAGCTCGTCTGCACCGCCGCGCTGTCGGCGCGCGCGGGCACAGCCTGGAGGATCATGAGCAAGAGCAGAAGCAGCCCGCCGAGGCGCAGGCGTTTTCCCTTCTGGCGCCGATGGCGGGCACCGCCGGAGGAAAGGGTCGTCGTCATGGGTCTGGCTCCGCCTGCTTCGGGAGTGGACCGGGGCGGCGCGATACCGCCCCGGCCTGCGATCGTCAGTGTTTCGCGAACAGGGCCTGCCGCCCGGCGCCGAACGCCACGACCGAATAGCGATCGGGCTTGCGGCCCGGGGCTTCCATGCCGGGAGTGCCGAGCGGCATGCCCGCGACCGCTATGCCCTTCATCCCTTTCGGGCGCGCCGCGAGGAAGCGCTTGATGTCAGCGGCGGGCGCATGTCCCTCGACGACGGCGCCGTC
>NZ_ALVC01000421.1:0-4605 GCF_000293195.2 Sphingomonas sp. LH128 | reverse complement strand
AGCCGATAGCCGGATACGCGCCCGCGCGCCCGGCTGTCGCTGGTCATCTGCGCCATAAGCGCGTTGTGCGGCACGTCGATCACCGCGTAGGCGCCGCGAAACACCAGCATCGCCGCCGCCAGCAGCCAGCCCTGATGGAGACCGGAAGCAGGCATGGCGTAGAGCATTGCGAAGGCCATGCCGCAGGGCACCGTGCCGGTCGCGACCAGCCAGCGATAGCCGCGCCCCTTGCGCCGCAGCCGGATCACCAGCGCGGCCGCGACCAGATCGAACACGAGGTCGCCCGCCAGCGCGACCAGCATCAGCGACCCGGCCGCCGTCGCGCTCAGGCCGAGCAGGTCGGTCAGCAGGAACAGGATCGTCATGTCCGCCCCGGCAAAGACCAGCGCCTTGCCGAAATTCCCCGAGGAATAGGCGAACAGCCGCGCCTCACGCGCGATGACGGCCAGAGTGCGGCCTGGGTTGGGCATGGAACCGGCCGCTAGCGGCGGATCATGACGGCTGTGCGACACAGGGCCGTGTTAGGGGCCGTGTTAGGGGCCGTGTTGGTGGGGCGTCTAACAAAAGAGAAGGGCCGCCATCCCGGTGGATGGCGGCCCTTTCCGGTATCGATCCTCGCGTTGGAGTTAGCGGCTGGCGAGTTCCTTGTTCAGCCACAGGGCCAGCAGGGTCGCCAGCGCGCCCGAGAGCAGGTAGCCGCCCGAGGCGATCAGGCCGAAGTGGGTGGAGAGCAGCAGCGCCGCCAGCGGGGCGAAGCCGGCGCCGAACAACCAGGCAAGGTCGCTGGTGAGCGCCGAGCCGGTGTAGCGGTGATCGGTCGGGAAAGCCGAGGCGACGACGCCCGAGGACTGGCCGAACGACAGGCCCAGCAGGATGAAGCCGCCGATCATGAACACCAGCTCACCGGCGGTGCCTGCGTCGAGCAGCTGCGGCGCGAAGCCGCTGAACACCGCGATGCCGACGGCGCAAGTGCCGAGCAGGGTGCGGCGGCCGTAACGGTCGGCGAGGCGGCCCGAGAACAGCACGGCGACGAGGCCGAAGACGGCGGCCAGCACTTCGATCAGCAGGAAGCGGGTCGGCGCTTCCTTGGTGAAGAGGAACACCCACGAGAGCGGGAACACGGTGACCATGTGGAACATCGCGAAGCTGGCGAGCGGGGCGAAGGCGCCGATCAGGACGGTGCGGCCTTCTTTGCTCACGGTGCCCATGACGCTGACCGGCTGCAAGTCGCGGCTTTCGAACAGGGTCTGGAATTCCTCGGTGACGACGATGCGCAGGCGCGCGAAGAGCGCGACGACGTTGATCGCGAGCGCCACGAAGAACGGATAGCGCCAGCCCCACTCCAGGAAGTCGGCGGCGGGCAGCACGGCGATCATGTAGGCGAACAGCGCGCTGGCGACGATGAGGCCGAACGGCGCACCGAGCTGCGGCACCATCGCCCACCAGCCACGGCGGTTTTCCGGGGCGTTGAGCGCGAGCAGCGAAGCCAGGCCGTCCCAGGTGCCGCCGAGCGCGAAGCCCTGCGCGATGCGGAAGATCGCCAGCAGCCAGATTGCGGTGGCGCCCATGGTCTCATAGGTCGGCAGGAAGGCGATCGCGGCAGTGGAGCCGCCGAGACCGAACAGCGCGATCGTCAGCTTGACGCCGCGGCCGTAGGCACGGTCGAGCGCCATGAAGAACAGCGAACCGAACGGGCGCGCGATGAAGGCCAGCGCGAAGATCGCGAAGCTGTAGAGCGTGCCGGTCAGCGGATCGACGAAGGGGAAGAACAGCTTCGGGAACACCAGCACCGAGGCGATGGCGTAGACGAAGAAGTCGAAGAATTCCGAGGTACGGCCGATGATCACGCCGATCGCGATCTCGCCGGGCGAAATCGCGTGGTGCGGCTTGAACGTCGGCAGGCCGAGTTCCTCGCGGGTCGGGGTCGTGGTTGTGCTCATCTGGCGTATCTCGGCCTTCGTCTGGTATAACACGGGAATAAGCGAGAGTCCCGCCCGTCCGCGAATCGCACCGGCGCGACGGACGCGCGGCTTCACAATTGGCCGCCCTATTGTATCTGAAACGCCGTAAGGGGATTGGACAAAATGTCCTATGTTCGCATCCGCAGCACGGGCCTAGGCGACGCGCCATGCAACCGCCCGAGTCACGTCTGAACCCGCCCGGCCGTCGTTTCGGCCCGTTCCGTAACCGCGCGATGCGCGTCGTGGGCGCCCTCGGGCTGACCGCTGCGCTGTCGGCGTGCAACACCCTCGTGCTCAAGCCGTCGGGCGATGTTGCACAGCAGCAGGGCGACCTCGTGGTCGTCGCGACGCTGCTGATGCTGCTCATCGTCGTGCCGGTGATGCTGGCGGTGGTGATCTTCGCGTGGCGCTACCGCGCCAACAACAAAGACGCGAAGTACGAGCCGGACTGGGATCACTCGACCCAGCTTGAGCTGATGATCTGGGCCGCGCCGCTGCTCATCATCATCTGCCTTGGCGCCGTGACCTGGACCAGCACCCACCTTCTCGATCCCTACCGCACCATCGGCCGCATCGACGCCCAGACCCAGGTTTCGCAGGATGCGAAGCCTCTCGAGGTCGAAGTCGTCGCGCTCGACTGGAAGTGGCTGTTCATCTACCCCGAGCAGGGCGTTGCCACCGTCAACGAACTGGTCGTGCCGAGCGGCCGCCCGCTGAACTTCAAGATCACTTCCGCGAACGTCATGAACTCGTTCTACGTTCCGGCGATGGCGGGCCAGATCTACGCGATGCCGGGCATGGAAACGCGCCTGCACGCGGTGATGAACTCGAACGTCGAGTCGGTCGGCTTCTCGGCCAACTACTCGGGCGCGGGCTTCACCCACATGCGCTTCAAGATGCGTTCGGTTTCGGACGCGGACTTCGCCAAGTGGGTCGGTGACGTGAAGACCACGGGCACCAAGCCGCAGCCTGCGGGCGACGTGATCGCCGCCGAAGCGTTCACCGGCGTTCCCGCCAAGCAGATGGGCGGCACCCTCGACCGCGCGGCCTACCTCGAACTCGAGAAGCCGACGCAGAAGGTTCCGGCGATCCGCTTCGCCAACGTCGATCCCAAGCTCTATGACGCCGTCGTCAACATGTGCGTCCAGCCGGGCAAGATGTGCATGAGCGAGATGATGGCTCTCGACGCGCGCGGTGGTCTGGGCAAGGCGGGCATCCGCAACGTGCAGATGCTGTCGTACGACAAGGACGGCCGCGACAGCGCGGTTGCCGAGAGCGCGAACCCGACCGATGCGGTCAAGCGCGAGCTGGCCTGGGTCCGTGCGCTGTGCGAGCAGATGCCCGGCCAGGTGCGCGACGGTTCCGTCAAGGCGCCTTCCGACCTTCGCTCGCTGAACGGCGCCGGGATCCCCGCGCCGCAGTCGATCGGCTTCGGCGGTGAGGATGCGCCCGCCGCGTCTTCGCCGAAGCCCGCTCACATTTCCCTGAATTCGCGGAACTGACACTCATGGCCATCGAAGCCGAAGCCCATAACCACTGGAGCCCGCTACTCGGGCGCCTGTGGCTGGATGCCATCCCGCAGGAGCCGATCGTGCTCGCGACCTTCGTGGTCGTGATGCTCGGCGGCGCCGCGCTCGTCGCGGGCCTGACCTACTTCAAGCTCTGGGGCTATCTCTGGAAGGAGTGGTTCACCAGCGTCGATCACAAGAAGATCGGCATCATGTACATGATCCTGGGTCTGGTCATGTTCCTGCGCGGCTTTGCCGACGCGATCATGATGCGCGCCCAGCAGGCGATGGCGTTCAACGGCAACGACGGTTACCTCAACGCCCACCACTACGACCAGGTCTTCACCGCGCACGGTGTGATCATGATCTTCTTCGTGGCGATGCCTTTCGTCACGGGCCTCATGAACTACATCGTGCCGCTGCAGATCGGTGCGCGTGACGTCAGCTTCCCGTTCCTGAACAACTTCAGCTTCTGGATGACCACCGCCGGTGCGGTGCTCACCATGATGTCGCTGTTCGTGGGCGAGTTCGCGCAGACCGGCTGGCTGGCTTATCCGCCGCTGTCGAACCTGGCGTACAGCCCGTGGGTTGGCGTCGATTACTACATCTGGTCCCTGCAGATCGCGGGTGTCGGCACGCTGCTTTCGGGCGTCAACCTGGTGTGCACCATCGTCAAGATGCGCGCGCCCGGCATGACCATGATGCGCATGCCGGTGTTCACCTGGACCTCGCTTTGCACCAACATCCTGATCGTCGCCGCCTTCCCGGTGCTGACGGCAGTGATGACGATGCTGACCGTCGACCGCTACCTCGGCTTCAACTTCTTCTCGAACGACTTCGGCGGCTCGCCGATGATGTACGTGAACCTGATCTGGATCTGGGGTCACCCCGAGGTCTACATTCTCATCCTGCCGCTGTTCGGCGTGTTCTCGGAAGTCGTCTCGACCTTCTCGGGCAAGCGCCTGTTCGGCTACTCGTCGATGGTCTACGCCACGCTGGTCATCACCATCCTGTCGTACCTCGTGTGGCTGCACCACTTCTTCACGATGGGTTCGGGCGCGAGCGTCAACTCGTTCTTCGGCATCACCACCATGGTGATCTCGATCCCGACCGGCGCGAAGCTGTTCAACTGGCTG
>NZ_ALVC01000420.1:0-15157 GCF_000293195.2 Sphingomonas sp. LH128 | reverse complement strand
ATCCAGGGCAGTCTTGAGCCGCCCTGGATTGCTTCGCTGCGCTCGCAATGACGAATTTGGTGAATTGCGGTAGATGGCCGCAACCCACCCTTATCGTCATTCCCGCGAAGGCGAGAACCCATCTCCTGACGGTTCCTGTTGCACCGACATCAGCTGGGTCCCCGCTTTCGCGGGGATGACGAGGATATAGCTAAGGGCGCCTATGCTCCGGATCACCGCTCGCAACGGCGACCGACCATGAAAAAACGGGGGCCTTCGAAAAGGCCCCCGCTTGAAAGTCAGGGAGGATGTTCTCCCCTTTCGGGAAGTTCTTGAAATCAGGCCTTGATGACCGAGTGGGTCAGCGAGCCGATCTTCTCGACGGTCGCTGTGATCACGTCGCCCGGCCAGACCCACTCCTGCGGGTCCATGCCCGCGCCGACGCCCGCCGGGGTGCCGGTGGCGATGATGTCGCCCGGCTCCAGCGTGATGCCCTTCGAGATGTCGGCGACCAGTTCGTCGACCTTGAACAGCATGAAGGCGGTGTTGCTCGACTGCTTGGTCACGCCGTTGACGGTAAGCGAGAGGTCGAGGGTCTGCGGATCGCCCAGCTCGTCGGCGGTGACCACGACCGGGCCCATCGGTGCGAAAGTGTCCTGGCCCTTGGAGTAGATCCACTGGCCGGCACGGCGGCAGTCGCGCGCGCTCATGTCGATGCAGACGGTATAGCCGAACACGTAGTTCAGCGCGTCCTCACGGGCGACGCCCTTGGCGCGGGTGCCGATGATGGCGGCGAGTTCGACTTCCCAGTCGAGCTGCTGGGTGATCTCGCCGTTGTGGCGGATCGGCTCGCCCGGAGCGATCACCGAGGTCGGCGGCTTGGAGAAGATCACCGGCTGGCGCGGCAGTTCGGGCGAGGTGTCGAGCGACTTGGCGCTCTCGGCGACGTGCTCGGTGTAGTTGAGGCCGATACCGAAGATGTTCTTGCGCGGACGCGGGATCGGCGCGAGCAGGATGACGTTGGCGAAGGGGATGGCGGTGCCGAGCGGGAACAGGCCCTCGGCCTGCTCGATCAGCTTGGAGGCGATCGCCACGGCCTGCGGGCCGAGGTCGATGAACTCCAGCATCGTCGCGGGGAAGGGAACGCCCATTTCCTCGCCGAACAGTTCGAGGTCGAGCACGAGATCGCCACCGAAGCCGGAGACGAGGGCGCCGAGCCGGGCTTCGGCTTCGACATTGGCACGGTAAGTAACGAGACGCATTGGGCTATTCCCCCGAAGGTTATCGTGTTGAGTTGAAAATCAGGTCAGGATCGGCTGGTGACCGCCGTTTTCCGCCAGCGCTTCCTCACGGTAGAGGCCAAGCGCGCGCATCACGGGCAGGTCGTTGAAGGTGAACAGGCACGCATCCTCGCTGTCCGAGGCGTTCGCGTGCTCGTGGTACATCCAGGCGGGAACCACGAAGATGTCGCGTTCCTGCCAGTCGAAGCGCTGGCCGTTGATAATCGACCAGCCCTTCCCCTTGGCGCACTGGTAGACGAAGCTGCCGGTCTGGCGGTGGGCTTTCGTCCGCTCGCCGGGGCGCAGCAGCTGCATGGAGGCGCCGATCGTCTGCATCACCGGACCGCCGGTATGCGGATTGACGTATTCCATCATCACACCGTCGAAGGGCGACCCGTCGGTGACTCGTGCGTATTTCGTCAGCGCCTCGTAGGTGGGCGCCCATTCGTATTTGAACAGCGGCGAATAGGGCTTGGACCAGGCCATGCCTGCCGGGCGCAGGCCGGTGCCCGCCCAGGTCGCGGTGGAATCGTCGACCGGGTAGGAGACCGCCTGCTGCAGATCGGGATGAACCTCGTAGAAGTTGGCTTCCAGCGCGTTCATCAGCGGAATGTCGAGGCCGTCCTGCCAGATGCAGGGGGTGCCGCCCTCGGCGACGCCATGTTCGTGCCAGGTGCCGTTGGGGGTGAGCACGAAGTCGTTCGCGCCCAGCGTCATCTTGTGCCCGTCGACATTGGTGAAGGCGCCCTCGCCCTCCATGATGAAGCGCAGCGCGGAGGCGGAATGGCGGTGGCTGGAGGCGAGTTCGCCCGGCCCCATCACCTGCAGGCCCGAGTAGAGCCAGCCCACGGCGGCGACCACGTCGGCACGGCCCGGGTTCTCCAGATAGACGACGCGGCGCCCCGCCTGCTCCGGCGTGACGAGGTCGAGCGCCTTCATCACGTCGTCGCGCAGGTCCTTGTAGCGCCACAGATACGGCACCGAGGTGGAGATCGGCTCCCACGGTTCGATCTTGTTCGCCACGGTCCACAGCGCGCCGGTGCCCAGCTGCTTCAGGCGCTCGTAATAGGCCACCAGTTCGGGGGTGTCCGCCACGTTCGCGCGGCCGATCATTTCCTCACGGTACTGGTCGTAGCTCTGATCGGCCATGGGTGCCTCCATCTGCGAGATATTACAGACCTAAAATAATTTGAATAAAGTGTCAAATGCAACTATTGTCCCTTATGTGAACCGCAGATTCCCTGTGCTTTTCCAAAGGAGCGCCGCATGTCCGCATCGTTTAAGGCAGCCCCCTTCAAGGCCGCTGTCATCCAGGCCGCATCGATCCCGACCGATTCTCTCGCCGCCGCCGAAAAGGCCGCTGGCCTGATCCGCAAGGCAGCCGCAGGCGGCGCGGCCTTGATGGTGTTTCCCGAGGCGTTCCTCGGCGGCTATCCCAAGGGCGCCTCGTTCGGCACGCCGGTCGGCATGCGCAAGCCGCAGGGACGCGAGGACTTCCGCGCCTATCACGAAGCCGCGATCGACCTGAACGGCCCCGAAGTGGAGGTACTCTCCGAGGCCACCGCCGAGACCGGCGCCTTCGTCGTCATCGGCGTGATCGAACGCGACGGCGGCACCGTCTACTGCACCGCGCTGTTCTTCGACGGCGACAAGGGCCTCGTCGGCAAGCACCGCAAGCTCATGCCGACCGGTGCGGAACGCCTGATCTGGGGCTTCGGCGACGGCTCCACGCTGCCGGTCTTCGACACGCCCTTCGGCAAGGTCGGCGCGGTGATCTGCTGGGAAAACTACATGCCGATGATGCGCATGGCGATGTACGACCAGGGCATCTCCATCTACTGCGCCCCCACCGCCGACGACCGCGATGCCTGGCCCTCGACCATGCAGCACATCGCACTGGAGGGCCGCTGCTTCGTGCTTTCCGCCTGCCAGCACGTCACGCGCGGCGCCTATCCGGCCGATTACGACTGCGCGCTGGGCGACGATCCCGAGACGGTGCTGCTGCGCGGCGGCTCGATGATCGTGGATCCGCTGGGCACGGTGCTTGCGGGACCGGACTATTCGGCCGAAACGATCCTCTATGCCGATATCGAACCGGCGCAGGTGGTGCGCGGCAAGTACGACTTCGACGTCGTCGGCCACTACGCACGGCCCGACGTGTTCGAACTGAAGGTCAACGTCGCACCGCGCCGCGCGGTCACCCGCTCCGGGGAGTAATCAAGCGTGGAATTCGATTTTTCAAAAGTACCGGGGCCCGATCGCTACAAGCTGATGGGCTCCAGCATCACCCCGCGCCCGATCGCGTGGGTGACGACGGTGTCGGGCGCGGGGCTGCGCAATGCCGCGCCCTACAGCTTCTTCAACATGATGAGCGCCGAGCCGCCGCTGATCGTGCTGGGCATGATGCGCCGCCCCGACGGCACGCACAAGGACAGCGCCGCCAACATCCTCGAAACCGGGGAGTTCGTGGTGAACCTCGTCTCCGAGGCCGACAGTGCGGCGATGAACTTCACTTGCATCGATGGCCCGCCCGAATTCGACGAACTGGCGGCAGCGGGTATCCCGACCCTGCCCTCCAGCGTGATCAGCGCCCCGCGCATCGCGACCGCGCCGGTGGCGATGGAGTGCCGTCTCTACGAGGCAGTCGAGACCGAGAAGACCACCATCGCGCTGGGCGAAGTGCTGCGCTTCCACATCGACGACGCCTTCATCGATGCCGAGAAGCTGCATGTCGATACGCTGGCGATGAACCTCGTCGCGCGCGTTCACGGCGCGGGCTGGTACGCGCGCACCACCGACCTGTTCCAGATGACCCGCCCCACCTTTGCGCAGTGGAGCGCGGAGAAGGCCGAGTCCTGACGGCACGGGGATGGCCTGCCGCCTTCGCGGCAGGCCACTCGCATCAGGCGGCCATCCCGCCTCAGACTGACACGTCGACCCAGGCATTGGTGTCCGCCGACTGAATCACCGCGTCGATGATGCGGGCCGAGCGCAGGCCGTCGGCGAACGTCGGCAGACCGGCAGGTGCCTCCCCGCGCACGGCAGCGTACGTGTCCGCAACGAAGTTCTCGAAGCACTGAGCATAACCCTGCGCATGGCCCGGCGGCAGGCTGGAAAGACGGCACGCGTCGGCCGCGCCCGCGCCCGGACTACGGAACAGTGTTTCGGCCGAATCCTCGGTGCCGAGCCAGACCGTCTCGGGGTTCTCCTGATCGAAGACGGCGGACTTGTGCGCGCCGTCGAACTCGAACCACAGGCGGTTCTTGCGGCCCGCCGAGACCTGCGAGATCACGGCGCTGCCCAGCACGCCGGACGCCGTGCGGAACAGGATGGTCGCGGCGTCCTCGGTATCGACCTTCACCAGCGGCCCGGTGGCCGCCCCGCCCGAGAAACTGGCCTGCGACACTGCGGGACGCTCCGGCACGGTGATCGTCATCGCCGCCATGACCGAGGCGATGCGCTCGCCGGTCACGAATTCCATGAGGTCGCACCAGTGCGAGCCGATGTCGGCGAAGGCCCGGCTGCGCCCACCCTTCGATGCATCGACACGCCAGCTGGTCGCGTGGGGCGAGAGAAGCCAGTCCTGCAGATAGCTGCCGTGCAGCAATTGCCACGCGCCGAACTCGCCCGCCTCGCGCCGCGCGCGGATTTCGCGCACCAGCGGATGGAAACGGTAGACGAAGGGCACGGTGGCGATCCTGCCCGCTTCGGCCGCGAGGGTGTGGAGATGCAGCGCCTCGTCGGTGCCGACGGCGAGCGGCTTTTCGCAGATCACGTGGGCACCGGCCGCCAACGCCGCCTCGACATGGGCTGCGTGCAGGCTGTTGGGGCTGCAGACGTGGACGACATCGAGGCCGAGCCCCGCCAGTTCCTCCAGCGAGCCGATGGCCAGCGTGCCCCACTGCGCCGCCGCTTCCGCGGACCGTGCGCGAGAGGACGCCATGACGCCGACCAGTTCGACACCAGCCAGCAGCGCCGCGCGGCGGTGAATCTCGCCGATCATCCCGGCACCCAGGATCGCGACACGCAAGGGCTTGCGGACGGAAACGTTCAACGGACTCTCCTGTTCTCGGTCGTGCACCCACCGGATGCGGGGCCGCACCTCTAGCCTTGTCAGCGCTGTCGGGAAACCGGTTTGCAGCCTTGCCCGCAAGATAGATTCGGCACGCAACAGTTCGGGCCGGGACCCGACTCCCCCGGAACCATCGAGGCTGCGCCTGCAGCCCGCCCCGGCGGATTTCCGGGCCTGAAGGCAACCTGAACAATGTCGCTTTTAGCTATTGCAATGAATTCGCAGTAGCAATATGTGCGGTGCACAATCGAGATCACCCTCGGGGAGCACCATACCAATGTACCTTCATCCCTCTTGCCTGCGGGCAGGAACGAGCACGCTTGCCCTTGTTCTGACAACCATCGCCGCGCCCGCTTTCGCCGACGAGGCCGCCGACGGTGCGCCGCAGGACGTCAGTTCCTCAGAAATCACCGTGCTCGGCGCGCGCAGCAAGGATTACAAGGTCGACCAGTTGACCACCGCCACGCGCACCGGCACCAGCATCATGGACGTGCCGCAGTCGATCCAGTTCGTGCCGCGCGACGTTATCGACGATCAGCAGATCCTCGACCTCACCAGCGCGCTGCGCAACGTCAGCGGCATCCAGGCGGGCACCGACGCGGGCAACCGGTCGGAGAGCTTCACCATCCGCGGCTTCCGCTCTTCGTACTACGCCATCGATTCGATCATGCTCAGCCCGGCGATCGAGACCAACGACAGCTACCGCGACCTTGCCAACGTGGAGCGCATCGAAGTGCTCAAGGGTCCGGCCTCTGTGCTCTACGGGCGCGGCGATCCGGGCGGCCTGATCAACATCGTCACCAAGCAGCCGCGCTTCGAGCGGGGGATGAACTTCTCAGTGCAGGGCGGCAGCAACGATTTCATGCGCGGGCAGGTGGACGTGACCGGTCCGGTTGATGCCGCCAAGACGCTGGCCGTGCGCTTCATCGCCGCCGCGCAGACCGGCGACACCTTCCGCGACGTGTTCCAGCCCTATCGCCGCCAGTTCCTGTCCGGCTCGGTGTTGTGGCAGCCGACCGACCGCACCCGCGTCATCGCCAGCCTGACGTATGCGCACCAGAAGAACCAGACCGATCGCGGCATCGTCGCCACCACCGACGCCGACGGCGATCTCGTCGTCAACCTCCCCCGCGAGCGGTTCCTGGGCGAAGCCTGGGCGACCACCGAATCCAGCCGCTACGAGTTCAACTACCGCATCGAGCATGAACTGGCCGACTGGCTGACGGTCCGCCAGATCGGCCATTACGACGAAGGCAAGCTCGACCTGTTCGGCATCAATTACGGCACGTCCGTCGCCGTCAATGCCATCACCGGCGCGCGCACCGTCACCCGCACCGCCGTCGAGCAACACGAGAACAATCACAACTACGATGCGCAGGCCGACATGGTCGCGCGCTTCTCCACCGGAGGGATCGGGCACACGGTCGTGTTCGGCGGCGAGTATGTGAAGTCCTACCGCTTCCGTACCTTCGCGCGCGCCACGCTGGCCCGCATCGACATCGACAACCCCGAATACGGCGCGCAGCCGGGCACGTTCGTCCTTGCCGCCGACCGCGAGGTGAAGTCCAAGTCGCTGTCCGGCTACCTACAGGACCAGATCGACATCGGCGAGCATGTCAACCTGCTTGCCGGCGTGCGCTACGACCATGCCCAGCAGTCGGACCACGGCTCCACCCAGTATGCCTCGGACGACAAGGCATGGTCGCCGCGCGTGGGCGTGGTGTTCAAGCCGGTGCCGAACGTCTCGCTGTTCGCCGACTTCACCCGCTCGTTCCAGTCCAAGCCCGAACCGACCATCGACGGCAAGCCGATCGATCCGGAAAAGGGCAAGCAGTACGAGGCCGGCATCAAGGCCGAACTGTTCGGCGGCCGCCTTGCCTCCACGCTGTCGGTCTACCAGCTGACGCGTGAGAACGTGACGCAGCAGGACCCCAACAACGTCGGCTACAACATCAACGCGGGCGTCCAGCGCTCGCAGGGTGTCGAGTTCGACATGTCCGGCGCGATCACGCCGAGCGTCAAGGTCATCGCCAACGGCGCCTATACCGACGCCACCGTGCGCTCCTCCACCGACTACGCCAAGGGCAACAAGCTGATCGGCGTGCCCAAGTGGAGCGGCAGCCTGTGGGTGACGCTGGAGCCGGTGGACGGCCCGCTGAGCCGCTTCGGCCTCGGCGGCGGCGTGGTTGCGGCGAGCAACCGCATGGGCAATCTGGAGAACACCTTCTCGGTCGGCGGCTACACCCGCTTCGACAGCAGCCTGTGGTACAAGCTGGCCGACAAGGTGCGCCTGACGGTGAACGTCAAGAACATCACCAATCAGTACTACATCGCCAGCACCGTCTCCCGCGCGCAGATCACACCGGGCGAGGGCCGCAGCTTCCTCGTCGGCCTGAGCGGAGGGTTCTGACGATGACCAAGGCATTCGCCGCCGCGCTGCTGGCGCTGGCCATCGGCACGGCTCCCGCCCCGGCCTTGGCGGCGGATGCCGGCAAGGTGCTGTTCCTGATGCGCGCCGATGTGCCGGGCGGTTCGGCCGACCCGGCGGTCAAGGCGCGGCTGGAGGCGCTGGGCTACGGCGTCACCACCAGCGAGGGGCTGGACGGCGCGCCGGATCCTTGCGGGTTCGACCTCGTCGTCCTGTCCTCGACGGTGCGCTCCAACCAGTTCACCGCCAACCGCCCGGCCATCACCCGCTGGCGCGACATGGGCGTGCCGCTGGTCACCTGGGAGAACGACCTGCTCGACGACTTGTGGATGACCGGCCTGCGCCGCGACACCGACTTCGGCGAACTGGAGACCGGCCACTACTTCTGGCTGGTGCGCGCGCCGCATCCGATGGCGGCGGGCATTCCGGCGGGCCTGGGCACCTGGACCGAGGCGCGCACGCCCGCAGGCTGGGGCAAGCCCGGGCTCGGCGCGGACGTCATCATGACCTGGCCCGGAGAGCCGGACAAGGCGACACTGTTCGGCTACGAGGCGAGCGCGACGATGGACCACGACCACCTCGCGCCCGCGCGCCGGGTGTTCATCGGCATGGAGAACAACAGCTTCACCCGCATGACCGATACCGGCCGCAAGCTGTTCGACGCCGCGATCATATGGGCGCGCGCGGGCGCGAAAGTGTGCAAGGTGAAGAAGTGAGGCGCGCGCTTGGCTTCGCGCTGGCAGCCGCCCTGCTCGCGGGCTCCGCATCGGCGCAGGACAGCGGGCCGATCCCCGAGGCGCAGCCGCTGCTGGCGCGCTACGTGCTGGCGGACGGTGGCCTTGCCATTGGCGGTGGCCCGGAAACGGATGCCGTCGCAGCGGCAGCCAGCGGCCTGTCCCCCCGCATCGTCGGCCCGGCCGGAGCGATGCCGCTGCTGACGCAAGGCACCATCGCGCTCGCCGTGATCCCACGCGAGATGACCGTGATCGAGCGCGCCGCCGTGCGCCGCTTTTCCGGCGGCCTGCCGCTGGCGGTGCCGGTGATGCAGGGGCTCTACCTCTATGTGCGCTGCGACAAGGACGGCGCCATCGACGAACGGGTGAAGCCGGTGCTGCAGGCGCTGTTCTCGGACGACGGACAGGCGCGCCTGAAGGCGGCGCTGTCGATCTACAAGCCGCTCGATGCCGCCGCGCTGACCGATGCGCGGGAACGGATCGCAAGGCTGCACGGGATCACGATCCCGCGGCGTGAGGCGGGCTACGTCGCCCCGGACGGCAGCCTGTCGATCATCGGCAGCGATACGCTGACGACGATCATGCCCGACATGCTCGCCGCCTATGCGCGTCACGCGCCCAAGGTGCGCTTCACCGCCGACTTGCGCGGCTCCTCTACCGCGATGCCTGCGCTGACGGCCGGAACCACGATCTTCGCGCCGATGGGCCGTGAGCTGTGGGAGAACGACCTCGACGGCTTCCGGCAGGTGAAGGGCTACGATCCGGTGCGCATCCGCATCGCCTATGCCAGCCACGGTCCCCGCGCGAACGGCAAGACGCCGCCCGCGATCTACGTCAACGCGAACAACCCGCTTGCCGGACTATCGATGGCGCAAGTGAAGCGCGTCTTCGCGGCCGGAGCACCGGGCGGCGACATTGCCGACTGGTCGAATCTGGGCGCCGCGGCTGGCGCGATCCACGTCTACGGTGCGCGCGACGATGGCGGGTTCGGCTCGGCCATGCGGGCCTCGAAGCTGGACGGGCTTCCCTTCAACGCCCGCTACCAGGCGATGCCGAGCGGCAAGGCGATCCTCGCCGCCGTCGCGGCGGACCCTCGCGGCATCGGCTATGCGACATGGATCGACGCGGGCGAGGCACCGGAAGGCGTGCGAGTCCTGCCGCTGTCCGCACGCGACGGCGGCCCTTACGTCCTGCCTCAAGCGGGCAAGGACCGGGGCGCATGGCCGATCTCGTACTTCCTCAACATCTATGTCGATAAGGCGCCGGGCAGGCCGATCGACCCGGCGGTCAAGGGCCTGCTGCGCTTCCTGCTCTCGGACGAGGGGCAGGCGATCATCACCCGCCACCGCGAAGAGGACGACGGCTACGTCCCCCTGAACGGCGCCGACCTGAAAGCCATGCGCGATCTCGTCGAGACTTTCTGACCGAGACGAAGCCACCACCCCCCTCGTGGTGGCTTCGTCATCGGGCTCCATAACCGCCGGAAAGGTTACAGAGCGTAGTTCAGGCCCACCACCACGCTATGCGTGCGGAATGCGCCTTCGATAGCATTGGCGGTGGTCGTCTGCAGGAACACGTCGGACACATTGAGATAGCGATAGCGCAGTGTCGCATCGAGCCGGTCGGACAAGGCGTAACGCGCGCCGACCACGGCCTGCCAGGCGAAGCGCACCTTGTTCTCGTAGGCGAAAGTGCTGCTCTCGTCCGCCTCCAGCTTCCAGCGGTACTGGTTGATCCGCGCCACGCCAATGCCGCCGCCCGCCTCCAGCGACCAGCGCGAGCCGGTGGCGATATCGGCCAGACCGTTGAGCAGGATCGACTGGATGCGGGTGGTGCCGGAAGGATCGTCGTAGATCCCGGCGGTACGGGACACCGGATCGACCGCGATGCGCGTCGAATTCAGCGCAACCCGGTCGAGATCGAACTGCTGGCGCGCCAGTTCGAGTTCGGTGCGCAGGAAGCCGAAGTCATAGCCCAGCCTCCCGGCGAGTTCCCATCCGGTCTTGTACGAGGTCTTCAGGCCACTACGATCCACACCCAGCGCGGCGTTTACGCGGGCGCGGATGTCGAAGCTGCCATCATTGATCTTCGTGCCGCCCACCGCAGCGCCGATATAGAAGCCGCCGGTTCCGGAGCCTTCACTCCACTCGGTATCGCGCCGCTCGATCGGGCCGGTGGAGACCGTCAGGTTCAGGCTGAACGTGCGCGGTGCACCCGCCGACAGCGAGACGCCGCCCGAACCCGGCACCCAATACTGCTCGTTGGTGATGTTCTGGACGTTGCCGGAAACCGTGACCGAACGTCCCTCGATCGGCAGTTCATAGGAAATACCCGCATCGCCGACGGTCACCGGCTTGTAGATGAAGGTATTCGTCACCTGCCCGTAAGCCTTGCCCGAATAGCGCACGCCGCCGAACGCCGAGAAGCCGGGCAGGAACGCGGGCGAATATTCGACGAAGCCCGAGGTCTGGAACGCGGTAGCGCCCGGCACCTTCTTGCCGACCAGCGCCGCGCTCGATGCCTTGGTCTGCACCGCGTCGAGATAGGCGGCGCCGAACTTCAGCAACACTTCGGGGGTCGCCTGCCAGTGCGCGTCGAACTCGATGCCCTGGAACCGCCGCTCGCCGTCGCGCACCCAGTAGCTTGTCGTGTCGAGGAACTCTGACGGCACCTTGGTGCGGAACGCCGCGAGCGTCGCGCCCCAGGTGCCGCGATCGACCTTGATGCCCGCCTCGTACTGCGTGCTCTTGATCGGGCCGAAGCTCTCGCCATAGTTCAGCGCGTTGGCGGGGGCCTGCGTGCCGCGCTGCAGGGCCTGCACGTAGGAAACATAAGCTCGGACGCCATGTGCTACGTCGTAGCTGAGCGCGGCGACGGGAGTGAAGCTGTTCTCGCGGTAGTTCGTATCTGCCAGCACCGGCTCGTAATTGCGCTCGGTATAGAAGGTGTAGCGGCCGCCCAGCATCAGTTCGGCATTACCCAGCTTCAGCGTATCGCTGAGGAACAGGCCGCGCTGGCGGATTTCCTGATAGCGGAACCAGTCGGGCGGGCGCTGGAACTGGCGGCCCGTCACCACCTGCCCGTCGGCGCGGGTGTAGGAAGCGAAAGCCCAGTCGGGCACGTTGTTCGCGTAGATGTTGCCGGTCAGGTTGAAGTCGTACGACACCGTGGGCACCCGCGTGGCCGTGTACGGGTTGTAGTCGTAGTCGTAATCGACGTCCAAGTAATCGAACCCGGCGACCACGGCATGCTCGATCGCGCCGGTATGGAAAGTGCCGTCGATCGACAACTGCCCGACATGATACGTGAACTTGCGGTTCATCCCCAGCACGCCGACGCGATAATCGCCCGCATTGTTGGTGATCTGCGCGGTATTGCCGGTGAACCGCTCGTCCAGCGCCGAATAGCGCAGCGCGGCGGAGATCTTCCAGTCAGGCGCGATCTGGTAGTTCAGGCGGCCGGTCACCTGGTTGATGTCGTTGAACTTGTGCGTGGATTTCGAGGCGAGGTTGAAATCCGCCCCGCTCATCGTCGCCAGCGAAGTAACCCCGGTGGTGAAGCTGACGGTGTTCGATTGCCCCGCCTGCCATGTGCGCTGGTAATAGCCGTCGACGCTCCACGTCAGGTCGGGCGTGATCTCGCCCTGCAGCCACAACTGCGCGAAAGTATTCTTGTTGTAGGCGCCGTTGTAGAGCGTGCCCTGTTCTTCCACCGCGTTGAGGCGGAAGGCGGTGGAACCGGTCTCGGTCAGCGGCCCGCCGATATCGACGTGCGCGCGCCAGATGCTGGAACTGCGCAAGGAGAACCCGGCGGTGGCGACCAGTTCGTCGGTCGGCTTCTTCGAGATGAAGTTCACCACGCCCGAAGGCGAGGCATAGCCATAGACGAAGCCGCCCGCGCCCTTCAGCACCTGGATCTGATCGACCGCCTCGATCGGGTGGTCCTGGAACCAGTAGGGAAAGGCCAGACCATCGTACTTGTAGCCGTTGGTCAGATCGACTGCCTGCCCGCGAATGCTGAAGGTATTGCCCGAAGCCAGCCCCGAATTGTTGGACCGCACCGAAGGATCATAATTGAACGCCGCGTCGATCGTCGTCGCGGCGATGCGGTTGATCTGGTCGGTATCGGCAGCGGAAACCGAGAACGGCGTCTCCAGAATGGTGCGCGTGCCGAGCGGCCCGGCCTCTACCACCGAGCCGCGCGAGCGCGACCCTTCGACGAGGATTTCCGCCGCCGCATCGCTGCTGTCCGCGCCTTCCGCTTCGTCTGCCGCGAAGGCCGGCGTCGCCGTCCCCCCTACCGCCAGTGCGAGCATGAAGCCCAGAGCCCGCCTGCTGCTGCCCGATCCCAAGGCATGGCCCTTATGGCGTGCCGATTTGCGCATTGTTCACCCCTGTATATGCGTCGGGCGCACCGCTCCGGCCCCCGGAACGGAAGCTGCGGGAGCGGCGAAATCCGGCCCGACCTGTCGTTTTTCGAAAAAGGATATCCCCGAGGTCAGGGTGCATCCGGCGCGCACGCTGTCGCAGCGTGCAGGGCCTTTTCAGCATGTCTCACCAGCATGGCATTGTTATCGGCGTTTTGATGTCAAATAGCCGCCGAGGCCTGACCTGGTAAGCGATGGGTATGGGCGGCCTGTCGATCAGACAAATTGGAAGTCGCAGCCCTCGCTTGAGAATTGGTCATACTGATCGCGTCCGTTTAGCGCCGCGAATATCGCTATGGGAAACCCTCGTTATTCGCGGGTGTCCACGTCGATTACGCTCGGCCCATCATCATCGACGAACGGGTACAATCTCATGAGCGAACGGCAGCTTCATCTTGGCGCGATACTTACCGGCGTAGGCAACGATCAGTACAACTGGCGCCATCCCGACGTGCCGGGCGATGCCAGCGTCGACATCGACTGGTACATCACCAACGCGAAACTCGCCGAGGACGCCAAGTTCGACCTGGTGTTCATCGTCGATTCTCCGTTCATCACGCCTGACACCTCGCCGCACTTCCTCAACCGGCTGGAGCCGCTGACGCTGCTTTCCGCCGTCGCCGGGCACACCTCGCGCATCGGTCTCGTCGGCACGCTGACGACGAGCTACTGGGAGCCCTACAACGTGGCGCGCCAATTCGGTTCGCTCGACCACATCAGCCGGGGCCGCGCCGGCTGGAACGTGGTGACCACCGGGCTCGAAGGCGCCGCACGCAACTACGGCCGGGAGGAGCACTTCGACCACGCCGTGCGCTACGAACGCGCGCAGGAATTCGTCGAGGTCGTGCAGGGGCTGTGGGACAGCTACGAAGACGACGCATTCCCGCGCGACAAGCAGTCGGGCCTGTTCCTGCACAAGGACAAGCAGCACCGCCTCGACCACAAGGGCCGCCATTTCGCGGTGGCCGGTCCGCTGGCGCTCACCCGCTCGCGGCAGGGCCAGCCGGTGATCTTCCAGGCGGGCGACAGCACCGAAGGCCGCAACCTCGGCGCCCACATCGCCGAAGCCACTTTCGCTGCCTCCCCCGATTTCGCGTCGGGCCAGCAATATTACGCCGACCTCAAGGCCCGCGCCGCCGCGCTTGGCCGCGATGCGGACGCGATCAAGGTGCTCCCCGGCCTGTTCCCGCTGATCGCCGAGACGGATGAGGAAGCCCACCGCATCGAGCGCGAGCGCGCGGAGAACCTCGATATCGACAAGCTGCTCGTCCAGCTCGGCCGCGCGTTCAACTACCACGACTTCAGCCAGTACGATCTGGACGCGCCGTTCCCCGATCTCACCGGCGTCACGCTCAACAGCTACAAGGGCGCGGCCGAGCGGATCATCCGCACCGCGCGCGAGGAGAAGCTGACCTTGCGGCAGGCGGCCCAGCGCGGCCAGAATCCGGGCGGCAAGGGCTTCGTCGGCTCGCCCGAGACGATCGCCAACGAGATCGAGCGCTGGTTCACCGGCCGCGCGGCGGACGGCTTCAACGTCGTCGTCGGCACCCCGGACGAGTTCGCGCTCTTCCGCGAGCGGGTCGTGCCAATCCTGCAGAGCCGCGGCCTGTTCCGCACCGAATACGCGCACGACACCCTACGCGGCCACCTCGGCCTGCCGGTCCCGGAGCACCGCCACGCCGCCGCCTCGCTCGCAGTCGCCGCAGAGTGACCCCGCGCGCCTGACGAAAGCGCACGGAAAGTGACGGGGCCTTATCCCCTCAACGCCTTGCGCGCCTTCGAGGCGGTGGCGCGCAACCGCAGCTTCGCGCTCGCCGCGCGGGAACTGCAGGTGACACCCTCCGCCGTCGGCCAGCTGGTCGCACGGCTGGAGAGGGATTTGGGGACAGAGCTGTTCGCCCGGCCCCGACGCGGGCCGGGCGACCTGTCGCTCACCCCGCGCGCGGCGCGGGCGCTGCCGGATCTGCAGGAGGGGTTCGCCAGCCTGTCGAAGGCGGTGACGTATCTGGAAAGGGGTGATTGAGGACCGCCTTCAACCCGCTCCCCACCTCGTCATTGCGAGCGCAGCGAAGCAATCCAGGGCGGTGTAACTCTGCCCTGGATTGCTTCGCTGCGCTCGCAATGACGAATTTCATGAGGGGCAGGACACGCCCCAAAGCTGACGTAGCGCTTTGCCCACCCCTGCCCCCTCCCGCAAGCGGGAGGGGAATGAGAGCGCACCGCTTTGCCCTCCCGCTT
>NZ_ALVC01000419.1:0-5131 GCF_000293195.2 Sphingomonas sp. LH128 | reverse complement strand
ATGCGAACGCGCTTGGCGGTGGGGGCGGTTCGGCCTAGACTTTCGCGCTTGGGTCACGGACCGCACCGAAGAGGGCGGCCGGAAGGAGAGGGACATGCGAATGGCAGCACAGATTCACGACGGTGACCGCCCGCTGGTGGCCTGTGCCTCGCATGCGCAGGACCCGGCTGATGCCGTCGCGGAACTGGTCGAGGCCATTGGCGGCGTGGAACTGGCAGGCGCGCTGCTGTTCTGCTCGCACCGCTACCCGCGTGAGGAACTGGCGCGCGTGCTCACCGCCCGGCTGCCGGGGGTGCCGCTGATCGGCTGCACCAGCGCGGGCGAACTCACCAGCCGGGGCTACGATACCGACAGCCTGCTGCTGATCGGCTTTCCCGCCGCCGGCTTTTCGATGGCTTCGCTGCGGTTCGAGGATCTCGACAACTTCGACCCCGTGACCGCGCAGGGCGCTATCCGCCAGCTCGTCGCGGGGGCGCGGCTGGACCACGGCGCGGCGGACGATCTGCATCAGGTGGCGCTGTTCTTCGTGGACGGCCTGTCGCACCGCGAGGAACTGCTGACGATGACCGCGCAGCATGCGCTGGGCGACGTCCAGCTGATCGGCGGTTCCAGCGGCGACGGCCTGTCCTTCCGAGAGACGGCGGTGCTGCACGAGGGGCGCTTCCACTCCGACGCGGCAGTGATCGCGGTGCTGACCAGCCGCCGCCCGATGCACGTCTTCTGCGCCAACC
The DNA here is from genome assembly GCF_000293195.2 of Sphingomonas sp. LH128. Taxonomy (NCBI): domain Bacteria; kingdom Pseudomonadati; phylum Pseudomonadota; class Alphaproteobacteria; order Sphingomonadales; family Sphingomonadaceae; genus Sphingomonas; species Sphingomonas sp. LH128. Next base: position 4,400 of record NZ_ALVC01000419.1, on the reverse strand, counting down.
ACTACCGCCCCGGCCCGGCCAAGATGGTCATCACCGAGGCGGACCCGGAAACCCGCACCGTCTACGAGATCAACGCGGCCCCCGCCGCCGAGGAATACTTGCGGCTTTCCGGCTCTCCGGGCGAGGAACTCGACGTCCACTTCTTCGCCGCCCATCCGCCGATGGTGCGCACCGGCGGCCAGTTCCACGTCCGCTCGGTGCAGAGCGCGAACCCCGACGGTTCGCTGACCTTCTACTGCGCGATCGACACCGGCGTCGTCCTGACCATCGGCGAGCCGGTGGACCGGCTGACCTGGATGCGCGAGCTGTTCCAGTCGGTCTCGCGCAAGGTGGGGGAGATCGATCATATCATCGGTTTCGACTGCGTGCTCAACCGGCTGGATGCCGAGGACCGGCAGATCCTGCGCGAAGTTTCCGACATCTATGTCGAGAACAACGTGCTGGGGTTCAGCACGTATGGCGAGCAGTTCCTTGCCGCGCACATGAACCAGACCTTCAGCGGGCTGGCGATCGGGCGGGCGGTGGATGAACCGGCACGGCCATGACGATGCCTTGCCCCCTTGCTCGTCATTGCGAGCGCAGCGAAGCAATCCAGAGCCGCGCAAACCGCCCTGGATTGCTTCGCTGCGCTCGCAATGACGAGCGGTGGGGAGGCGAACCGGCGTTGAACGAAGATCTGCGGCTTCCCCCCCTCCTCCGTCATTGCGAACCCGCGCAGCGGGTGAAGCAATCCAGGGCGGTTCGCACTGCCGTCAGCCCGGCGAGCGCCGCCTGATGCACCTGCTTTCCGCCACCCCGGGCACGATCTCCAACGGCGAGGAGGCGATCGACCTCGACCAGCCGCCGGGCGACGTCGTCATCCTGACGGTGGCGGACAGCGAACTCGCCTGCTTCGCCAAAGCGGCGGCAGGGCTGCCGGAGGGCGCGCCGAGCGTCCGCCTCGCCAACCTGCTGCAGTTGCGGCACCCGTATTCGGTCGACCTTTACGTCGAGAAGGTGATCGCCCACGCAAAATTCGTCTGCGTGGTGCTGCTCGGCGGCAAGAGCTACTGGCCCTACGGCATCGACGAAATCGCGCTGATCGCCCGCGAGAAGGGCATCGCCTTCGCCGCCATCGCCGACGGGCGTGAGGATGATCCGACGCTGACGGTCGCCTCCACCCTCCCCGCCGAGACGGTCGAGCACCTCCGCGACTACCTGCGGCAGGGCGGCAGCGCCAATGCCCTGTCGTTCCTGCGCACCGCCGCAAGGCTGATCGGCGCGGACTGCGGCCAGCCGGACGATCCGGTGCCGGTGGCCGACGCCGGGCTCTACCTGCAAGGCGTGGATCGGCCGAGCTTGGCCGACTTGCGCGCATCATGGCGCCCCGACGCCCCTGTCGTGCTGCTGGTATTCTACCGCGCGCTGATGATCGCGGGCACGCTCGACGCCGTGGACGCGATGGTCGCCGCATTGCAAATGCGCGGGTTCAACGTCGCCGCCGTCCATGTCCGCGCGCTGCGAGAGCCTTTCGCCATCGACTGGCTCGGCGGCCTGATGGCCGAGATCGCGCCCGACGTGATCGTCAATGCCACCAGCTTCGCCTCCTCGTCCTCGGGCGAGCCGCGCGTCGGCGGGGTTCTCGAACGCGCCGACTGCCCGATCCTGCAGGTCGCTTTCGCGGGTGTCGAGGAAGCGGACTGGCAGGCCGCCGCACGCGGCCTCGGCCCGCGCGATCTGGCGATGAACGTGGCGCTTCCCGAACTCGACGGCCGCCTGTTCACCCGCGCCGTCGCCTTCAAGGCCGCCGAACGCTTCGACGAAGTGACGAAGTGCGGCATCGTCGTCCCCCGCGTCGCGCCCGATCGCGTGGCCTTCGTAGCAGACCTCGCCGCCAACTGGGCGAGCCTGCGCCGTACCGTGCCCGCGCAGCGCAAGGTGGCGCTGGTGCTCGCCAACTATCCCAACCGCGACGGGCGGATCGGCAATGGCGTCGGCCTCGACACGCCCGCCAGCGCGGCCTCGATCCTCTCCAGCCTTCGTGCCGCCGGATACGATACCGGCGGCGCGCCCGAGGACGGGCAGGCGCTGATGCGGCTGATGACCGGCGGGGTGACCAACGACCTCACATCACTGGATCGACCCGGCGAGATTTCGCTGCCGCTGGCCGACTACGAAGCCGCCTTCGCCGGAGTGCCCGAAAGCGCACGCAAGAAGATGCTGGAGCGCTGGGGTGCGCCCTCTGCCGATCCCTTCGTGAAGGACGGCGCGTTCCGGCTGGCAGTCCACCGCTTCGGCAATGTCTGCGTCGCCGTGCAACCGGCGCGGGGGTACAACATCGACGCCAAGGAAACCTACCACGACCCGGCGCTGCCGCCGCCGCACGCCTACCTCGCCTTCCACGTCTGGCTGGGGCGGCGGTTCGGCGCGCAAGCGCTGGTGCATGTGGGCAAGCACGGCAATCTCGAATGGCTGCCCGGCAAGGCGATCTCGCTCTCGGCCGAGTGCTTCCCCGAGATCTGCGCCGGGCCGCTGCCGCAGCTCTACCCCTTCATCGTCAACGACCCCGGCGAGGGCACGCAGGCCAAGCGCCGCATCGGCGCGGTGATCGTCGACCACCTGCCCCCGCCCCTCACCCGCGCCGAAAGCTACGGGCCGCTCAAGCACCTCGAAGCGCTGGTGGACGAATACTACCTCGCCGCCGGGATGGACCCGCGCCGTCTGGAGCGGCTGCGGCGCGACATCATCGACCTGGCCCGCTCGCAGGGGCTGGACAAGGACGCCGGAGCCGAGGGTGACGGCGACGATGCGCTGTCGGCGATCGACAACTATCTGTGTGAACTCAAGGAACTGCAGATCCGCGACGGGCTGCATGTCTTCGGGCAATCGCCGGAGGGCCGCTTGCGGCGTGACCTGTTGGTGGCGCTGGCGAGAACGCCGCGCGGGTATGACGGGCCGGGGCAAGCCTCGCTGCTGCGGGCGATGGCCGAGGATTTCGCGCTGGGGTTCGACCCGCTCGACTGCCGCATGGCGGACCGCTGGGATGGCCCGAGGCCGGAGGCGCTGGCGGCGGTATCGGACGAGCCCTGGCGCACGCTGGGTGATACAGTCGAGCGGCTGGAACTGCTGGCGGCGGAATGGGTATCCCGTCGTCCCGGACTTGATCCGGGACCGCTGGCCGTGAACAGCCTACTCATCGGCGCGCCCGGCAAGGTCCCGCCCCAAGTTTTGCCAGCGGTCCCGGATCAAGTCCGGGACGACGACCTGCCGCGCACCGCCGCCGTCCTCCACGCCATCGCCGCCGACCTCGCCCCGCGCGTGGACGCCTGCGGCCCCGCTGAAAGCGCCGCCCTGCTCGCAGGGCTCGACGGCCGCTTCGTCCTGCCCGGACCCTCTGGCGCCCCCACGCGCGGCCGCCCGGACGTGCTGCCCACCGGGCGCAACTTCTACTCGGTCGATACCCGCGCGGTGCCCACCGCCGTCGCCTGGGATCTCGGCCAGCGCTCCGCAGAGTTGCTGGTGGAGGACTACCTCCAGCGCGAGGGCGAATACCCAAGGGCCATCGCGCTCTCCGCATGGGGCACCGCCAACATGCGCACCGGCGGCGACGACATCGCGCAGGCCCTCGCGCTGATGGGCGTGCGCCCGCGCTGGGAGTGGACCTCGGGCCGCGTCACCGGGTTCGAGATGATGACGCTCGCCGAACTGGGCCGCCCGCGCGTGGACGTGACCTTGCGCGTCTCGGGCTTCTTTCGCGACGCCTTTCCCGAGCAGATGGACCTCATCGACAGCGCCGCCCGCGCCGTCATGGCGCTGGAGGAAAGCGCCGAAGACAACCCCGCCGCCGCCCGCCACCGCGCCGAAACCGCGATGCTCGCCGCTGAAGGGCAGGACGAAACCGTCGCCGCCCGCCGCGCCGGAGCCCGCGTGTTCGGCTCGAAACCGGGGGCCTACGGCGCCGGTCTGCAGGCGATGATCGACGAGAAGCTGTGGCATGACCGCGCCGACCTCGCGAACGTCTACCTCGACTGGGGCAGCTACGCCTATGGCGCGGGTGTCGAGGGCGATGCCGAGCGCGATCTCTACGCAGCCCGGCTGACGCAGGCCGACGCGGTGGTCCAGAACCAGGACAACCGCGAGCACGACCTGCTCGACAGCGACGATTACTACCAGTTCGAGGGCGGCATCGCCGCTGCGGTCGAGCACCTGAAGGGCCGCGCGCCGGTCAGCTACCACAACGATCACTCGCGCCCCGAACGCCCGGTCATCCGCACGCTGGCGGACGAAATCGGCCGCATCGTAAGGGGCCGCGTGACCAATCCCAAATGGATCGCGGGCGTCATGCGCCACGGCTACAAGGGCGCGTTCGAGATCGCCGCCTCGGTGGACTACCTCTTCGCCTTCGCCGCGACGACCAGCGC